>JBFHGV010000326.1:0-4765 GCA_041582955.1 Arenibacter sp. | reverse complement strand
GTTCCATCATCTATTTGATGGACTATTCCCTTTTCCTCAAAAGTTTTTAGGGTTCTGTAAAGCGTTGTCCTGTCCGACTTATCAAAATACTCTTCTACCACACTGAGACTAACTGCCGCATTCTGTGCCCCCATAAACCGATAGATCAAAATACGCATCGCAGTTGGCCTTATTCCCAAATCTTTTAAATGTTTTTCAATTTCTTGCATATCAACCTATTCCCTTGAAGATTCCCAAAATATTAAAGGTACCCTAAAAACCGGTCCCAATCTGAAACAGTAAGGTAGTATTTTCCCATCTATCCCTAAAATACAGGTTTATGTAGTACAAAATACTTCTTTGGTTCTAGCCCAATTGGTGACCAAACTGCCACTACAGTACAAACCTGCAAAATACTATAGAATATTTTAACCTAAATACATAGACGTATTACCTTAAGACTATAGCACCACAGTTTATACCCTTAGAATTTTGTACATTTAAAGAAATGTAACAGCATATGAAAAAAACCTTACCACACCAAGCTATTCTTTCTAAAATCACCCTTGTTTTTTTTATTCTTAGCGCTGCATTAAATGCCCAAACCAGTTCCTTTATATATGGAGACCCGCTACCAGATGCTCCTGAGTTGGCGATTAGGGGCGACTACAAGGTGGGGGTTAAAAGTTTACAATTCCTCAATAAGGACCAGGTAGATATTTTAAAGTCCAAAAACGGCATAGACCCTCTTTACGATCGGCCGTTAAAGGTGGAAGTCTGGTACCCGGCTTTATTGGATAAGGGCGTTAAGGAACTTGTTACCTACAATGAGGTGATGGGCACTGCCAATGATTCCTTAAGACCTTTAACCCCCTTTACCTTTAAGGGTAGGGCGGCTAGAGATGCATCCCCATTGCCCTTGAATGGGCCTTTTCCACTATTGGTCGTATCCCATGGATATGTGGGGTCCAGGTTTCTTATGACCTATCTCACCGAAAATTTAGCCTCCAAAGGCTATGTGGTGGTAGCCATAGACCATACCGAATCTACTTTTAAGGATGCCAATGCCTTTCACAGCACTTTGTTGAACCGAGCCAAGGATATCTCCTTTGTATTAAATGAAATGACCAATTTGGGAAAAAACGGAAAGGAACATTTTTTATCCGGTATGATCGATTCAGAAAATATTGGCATTATTGGTTATTCTATGGGAGGTTACGGAGTATTAAATGTGGCCGGAGCCGGATACAGTGATGGTCTCACCGGTTTTTTTTCCAATATGACAGGGGGCAGCAAAGCTATTAATGAACTTTCTATGAGCAATCCAAAATATCCTAAAGCAGACCCTAGAATAAAAGCGGTAGTGGCTTTTGCTCCCTGGGGAATGGAGCGAGGCGTTTGGGATATGAACGGATTAAAAGGCCTTAAAACACCCACTTTTTTTGTTGCTGGTAGTCAAGATGATATTTCTGGTTATGAAAAGGGTATCAAGGCGATCTATGAAGGGGCTATAAATGCAGATCGCTATTTATTGACCTACGAGAATGCCAGGCATAATGTAGCACCCAATCCGCCACCTGTGGAATCCTTAGAAGAAGGCCTACATCTAGATGAATATTACAGATATGCAGAACCAAGCTGGGATGAACGAAAAATTAATAACGTTAACCAACATTTTTTAACCGCCTTTTTAGGGATTCACCTTAAACAAAAAGATTATTCAAAATATTTGACGATACAGGAAAATTCCAATGAGGAAAATTGGACCGGATTTAAACCGCGTTCCTCTACCGGAATGGATTTGCTGCATGCCGCAGCAGGGGAGTAAAATGGTTTATTCCAAACTATACACCTTTTTTTTATCAAACCCAACAAAATATTTCCCTAGCCTGAGTAATGGCTTTTAAAAAATACTGAACTTTACCGCTCAAAAAAAATCTGATACAAACCACACTTGCATATATTGGAATCCTTGCACCTTCATTTTAAAATTTATAAACCCTATGGTATGCTTAGTCAGTTACTGTCCAATGATGCCAAGGAATCCCGGAACAAACGGTTTTTAGGTGAACTCCATAATTTTCCTGATGGTATTATGCCCATTGGGCGTTTGGATGAAAAATCCGAGGGTCTGCTTTTGCTTACTACCAACGGAAAACTTAGTGATTATATAAACCGTTCCGGTGTGCAAAAGGAATATTATGTGCAGTTAGACGGGGAAATCACGGAAGAAGCAATAGACTTATTGGGCCAAGGGGTCCAAATTGGGTTTCATGGTGTAAAATACAAAACCAAGTCTTCTACCGTTCGTAGGTTACATGGCCTACCCACCTTGGCGGAACCTGACAAGCGAATAAGGGCGGGGAGACACCGCCCCACCTCTTGGATAAGCATCACCATTACCGAGGGAAAGTTTCGCCAGATTAGAAAAATGACTGCTGCCGTAGGCTTTCCTACCCTACGTCTGATAAGAGTGCGAATAGGCAATATTCTGCTAGAAGATCTATGCCCTGGAAATGTAACACAACTAGACCACTTGCTTTTGTAATTTTATACTCCACCCATTATCATTCAAACCCTGACCCTACCCCACTGTTGTGCTTCTTGCAGCTCTGGTCAAGAAAGTGCGCATATACCGTCACCACAAAAAAAATCAATAGTCCCTTGTAAAGGGTACAAACCGGACAGGAATTAAATTTCTGGTGACAATTTTATCCTTTTTTTTGGTCACTTTTACCAATTGGGTAATATGGTCTTTGGTTCTCACTGGAATAATCATACGCCCACCAATTTTCAATTGGTTCAATAAGGGTTGTGGAACAGAATCTGCTCCGGCAGTTACCATGATGGCATCGAAGGGAGCTTTTTGTGGCCAACCATGATACCCGTCTCCCCATTTAACCATTACATTGTCATAGCCTATACTTTGCAGTCTATTTTTAGCTGAAAAGGCCAACTCTTCCACAATTTCTATGCTGTACACCGAATCTACAATTTTTCCCAACACCGCAGCTTGATATCCCGAACCAGTTCCTATTTCCAATACCCTATCCGAAGATCTTAAATTCAAGGTTTCGGTCATAAAGGCAACAATATAGGGCTGGGAAATTGTTTGTCCATAACCAATAGGCAGGGGGCCATCAGAATAGGCATGCTCCACCAGATCCTGGGGAACAAATTGATGCCGTGGTACATTTAACATAGCATATAGGGTGGCAGGGTTGCTTATTCCACGACCTTGAAGCTGTGTATTCACCATTTCTTTCCTTTTCTTTAAATACAGGTCTTGGGCATCGAGGAAATTGAAGCCCAATAAAAGAAAAGTGAGTAAAAAAAGAAGCCTTACATTCATCTTATAGACTATTGAAGTGGCAATAAACCAATACCTATAAGATACAAAAAGCTAATTTAACTACACTAAAGGAATCTCTGCCATATAATTGTCCGTCTACACAAAGTGCCGGCATAGGTGTTTATTGGGTCAGAGACGTGATCGGGGTGAGAAAGACTTTCCTAAATTCCACTTCCGCGCCCTCGGCCTGAAGGGCTATTTGTCCACTGTTTGCCGTGGCATTGTAACCGTGGTTTACCAAATCGCCATTTACCCACACCTTTATTTCATTGTTTAGGCACTCTATGGTCATGGAATTCCATTCTCCCAAAGGCTTTTCGGACCCGTCCGTAAGGTTCTTTATCCTTCGCAACTTGCCTTCGGTAACACCCCAGTCTTTTTGGGGGCCTCTTCTTTCTTCCATATTATCTGTACTAATATCCTGGACTATGCACCAAAAGTCCCCTGCATTCTTATGCATCATTTGCACCTCTATGGATTTAGGGAACATATCATAGAGCGATCTGGGCGTAGAAGCAAAGACCAGTACCCCGCAATTTCCCGGTTCTCCCGCAAACCTATATTCCACTTCCAATCTAAAATCACTATAAACGGCATCGGTAATTAGGTGTCCTTGTGGTTTACCCAAACTTACCAAGAGGCCATCCCTAATTATAAAGGGGTTAATAGCATTGGAATCCTTATCCATTGCAGGAACATCCACATGCCATCCGTCCAAATCCTTTCCATTGAAGAGACTTTTTGGGGATGGGGAATTACAACTCATTAGGCTGCAGAAAGCCCATAAAACAAGGAATTTACTTTTCATCTATATATTATCAAACTGGTTTACAAAACACTCCTAAACATTCCTTCATCGTCTCTACTGCGTCCTGCACGGCCTTATGGCCTACGGTACAAAATCCTTTTCCCCACCCTAAAACATCACAATAGTTTTTTACCTCCTATTGTCTCCATGCTTTATTTCACTCATCCTCTATAAATATATTGCTTTCCATCCAAAATTGGTCCCGTAACCCATATAAATCGCGATCAACACAGCATACTGCCTATTTTTCTTACTATAAATCCCTGTTTCCTCCCATGGCTCAACCACTTTCCTGCGATCCCCTTAGTTGCTGGCAGGCACTTCCCCGCTCATATAAAATTGGGCCATAGGCCTATCCATGTGACGAATAAAATTAACATAAGAGGGCAAAAACCGCTTTAAAGGGCCTATGAAGATTCGGTTAAAATTAAGTATTTTGCACCCCCTAATAAAACTATGAAAAGTGAAGGTTTGTATCGCAGAAAAACCAAGCGTTGCCCGTGAAATTGCCCTAGTCCTAGGTGCCAACACCAAACACGATGGTTATTTTGAAGGTAATGGTTATGCTGTTACTTTTACCTTTGGACATCTATGCACCTTATTTGAGCCTAATGATTATAAGCCCC
>JBFHGV010000325.1:0-4765 GCA_041582955.1 Arenibacter sp. | reverse complement strand
TACTACACCTTCTGCGGCCAAGCGACTTAAATTAGGTGTTACAACAGTGGAATCACCAAAAGAGGGAATATAGGACCCCATATCTTCCGTAACCAACCACAAAATATTCGGTCGCTCAGGTAATTGGATTTCGGTTGATATGGCAATTTCTTTTTCACTGTTCTTGGGGCCGGTTTGGCAACCGACCAATAGTATTCCTAGCAAGTAAATAATTGCCGAAGGCCTGGAATTTGTGTTAAATAAATTCATTTTATCTGCCAATTTTAAGTTTACAGTTAATGGTTGTTTTAAGAACTATTGGATCCCCGACGCTTTTTTAATCCAATTTGGGAATTCTGAAATAGGACGAATGTTGATGTCCTTCATATAGCATTCCGCAGCTTCCGACTGCAGTTGTATTTCACCGGCATCCAATTTATTTCCGTCCTTTGTTTTTGCGTTGGTAATTGCCATGACTACTTCGCTATTAGTCACATGAACGGCACTATCTCCAACAACATAGAGGTCCACCCGTGTCCATTCTCCATAGGGACTTTCAGCATCGACCCTCCGTATGATTCTTCCAGTTTTTTTCAATTTTTCGGAATCTGGTTTCCATTTTCCTTCATCATCGACCGGTATGGTGGCTGTGGTACCAGCCAAGGTGTATAGATCGCCAAAATCACCTTCTTGAATTTGATACTCCAAACAGGATTTCCAAACATTCCAAAATGCACCATGTTCCCCGTGGCAATGGTAGAGCAGACCATTATCGCGTTTTCTGTTCAGACGCGGTTTGTATTTTTTTTCGCCCCATTTAAAGAGCAGGGTAAGGTGATAATTGGAAAATTCTTTTTTAGAAGTAAGTCCGGCATAAATCTCCCCCGAAATATTTAGGACAAGTTCGCCATTTGCCTCCTTGGTCACTTTAAAAACACCCATTGGATCCCCAAGTCCTATAGGTGTTTTGTTTTTGCCTTGTCCCTTTTTTTTATAATTGGGCGGAAGATTTTTTACCGAAGGTTCAGGTACCCCAGTCCACACTTCCCATTGCGATAGGGATTCATCCAAAAGGGGCGACCATTCCTTTGATGTTACCTTTTTTTTAGAGGTGTCAATGTTTGTTTGACCAAGTAGTTTAGGACTGGTAAAGGCGATTATAAATGCTAAAACTAAAGTTGATATTATTTTCGGCACAGGATATTATTTAATTGCTTTTAAGCTTAAATATTCGTTGACTAGGTTCTTGTGCTGTTGGAAAATCGGCTGGAATATCCTGTGTTACCTTACCCGATGCCGCCCATTCCGTTCCCCGTAAAAAGGAAACTATAAACCCAACGTTTTCAAAGGAATCGGTATCGTGCCCCAATGCGTTATGAAATATACGTCCCTTGCCGTAATCAATGGTCATGAGTACCGGTTCTTGTCGGTCCGTAGGGGCATTTTTACTTTGGTCCTTTCCAGTGGCCAAAACCGTCATATTTTCGGCCGGACCGCGTAATTTGGCATAACATTCGTCAACACCGGTCATCCACACCTTTGGCATACCCTTGGTTATGGGATGTTCGGTATTTTGAAGGGTAACAGGAAAATTGTGACTGGCCCCGTGGGCACCGGCAGCTCCTTCAGAGGTGTCTATCACCTTATTGCCCAAGTTGTCAAAATATACATAAGGGCCGTCTTTTTCGGTCCTATCGCCCCAACCCCCCAAACCGATCATTTGGTTATAGGCTTCCCATTCTGGAAAGGAGTTGTTGGCAGCATGGACACTTACAAATCCGCCCCCATTCATTACATAGGCTTCGAACGACTTTTGGGTTTCGCTGGGCCATGGGGCAGCCTTCCATCCGAAGTTGGAAACAACCACATCATATTTGCCGAAATCAGGATTAAATGCCGGGTCGGTTTTGGGCTGTTCTAAAATTACACTTTCCCCAGTTTTTGCGAGGGGCAAATAATCTTCCTCCCGTTCTGCCTTCCATAGATATTGGGTACGTTGGATATCAACCTCAAAAAGACCTGTTTCCTCAAGATATTGTTTCATCATAATGGTCGATTTTGGCCAAACAACATGATTGTTTTGACCGTCAACGATAAGCACTTTCATTTTGCTTTGTGCAGTAATGGAGAGTGACACTAATAGTAGGAGGTAAGTGAGATATAATCTCATGATATTGTTGGTGTTTTAAGGTTACAAGTTACTGATTGCTTATCGTTCTGTTGGATTTTCAATAAAATTCAACAATATTTTTTTTACATCGTTTACGTTGCCCAAGGTAAGTCCGCCATTGGTAGCCCCTGTGATCCAATACAAAACCATACCGGCATCCGAACAATCCCATTTGCCTTTTTGAAATGTAACGACATCGTCAATCTCGGCGATTTTACCTTGGATCCAGACCCATTGTATTCTTGGGTCTGGGTGGTTTTTGGCCCAATCCCATTCGGGGAGTGCTACTTTTAAGTGGGTATTCTGATCAGGTATGCGAACTTCTTCGATCCCAAAATCCAATATCTGTTGCCATCTATAAAAATCACCGGCATCATCATTGGCTGGGTGATGTGTTATCACTTTTACGTATTTGTGTTTTGATTTTTTTGAAGCCTTCAATGCCATTCCGATAATATCGGGTTCACCAGCTTCAATAATCCATAAGGGGTCTTCTTTTGATGAAGCGTTAATGGCCGCACTTAAATCCTCAATAGTTTTTTCTTGCTGCCATTTTGCATCTAAAAAAGTTAGGCCATCAAAACCGCCCCAGCGTCTTGCAGTTACATCACATGCTGTTTGCATTAATGCGTGTCTCTCTTTTTCGGCCATTTCTGAAATTCGGTTGTCACGGACCAAATCACAGCTGTGGGAATAATGAACCAATCTATTTTCCAGCCCCGAAGCCCTAAGCAAAGCAATTGAAACTGCAGTTCCGCCAAGGTCATCCGGGTCGGGCGAGTTGCCATCTGCGACTATAGCTATACGTCCCATTGGAGGTTTAATTGTCCATTTTGATATTTCATTTTCTTCTGGTGAGGGGTAGAAAGGTGTTTGTTGTACTTCCCTTCCCTTGCCAACTGGGGCGAAAATGATTCCGGACCAGCGGCCTCTTGCCCACTCTTTACCATCGTGGCTTCCAATAATTGATTTTACTGTAACCTTATCCCCTTTTTTTAGGCTAATATTTTTCCACAATGCATTATAATTTTCACCTTCTTCGAATATTTTCTTTGCCAGTGGAGGAGAATATGAGCCTAGTTCCTTGTCGTTAATTTGTACTGTAAATTTGGATTGACCATCATTTTCACCTACGGCAACAAATAAAATGTCATAATTGGCACTTTTAAAATTAAAGGTGGTAGTTGTTTGGGCTTCTTTATTTTTGTCGGGTTTGATAGCAAGCCATTTTCCGCCGGCATCCCTATAAAAACCGGTATCATCAATTGGAAAATCATCTACAGGCAGTGTCTTGTTTTCCAAAAGGGAGGAGGAAATGGTTTGAAAGTAAGTGGTCCCTGACAGTGTAGCTGACTCTATGGCCCCTTTTTCTTTTGGGACGTAATTAATGTCGTTGGTCATGAGGAATTTATCAAAAACAAAACCATCTTCACGCATACTAAACTGAATATCGTGTATGCCACTTTTGGCGATGTCCAAATAAATCTTTTTAGGAACCCCGCAATGCACCTCCTTTGTTCTTTGTTTACTTTCCCAAGTCCAGGCGTTTTTGCCTTCGCACCACTGCATTCTTTGACCTTGGGCTGGCCACTCACCATTTAACCCGACATGTATACTGTTGTCTTCACTACCTGAGCTATATGCCCTTGCCCATATATAATAACGGCCTGGATTATTTATTTTGACCTTATAATGGACTATGGCTGCCTTTCCCGGTTCGTCGGAGAAATTTTCTCCATGTATCAGTTTATCCGAATGGCTGACCCTGGTATCGGGCAATATTTCAATATAAGCATTGTTGCTTGCGTTATTCAAATGCCTCCCATCAACCTCATTGCCAATTTCTGGGGATTCAAATTTTGAAGTCCTGTACCATTGTCTAATTTCATATTTACTTTGCTTATAAAAGTATTCTGCTTCAATAATTATTAGGCCGTCTTTTTCTTCAAAATTATTGTCTTCACCAACAAGGGGTTGTGTAAATTGGGAATTCTGGGCATGTAAGACTAAGCTAGATACACTTAGAATAGCGATCAATACAAATAAGGATCTAGTTTTCATCGTAATTGAATATTGTTTTAAATAATAACTTCAAAATTATTGACATTAATTTTTTTCGATTCCAAATGATTTAAGCATATTGAAAAATATCTCCTACAAGGATAGATATTGTTCTCTGTTCCTATGGCAATTAAGGCGGTAAGGAAACCTTTAGGTTTCCGTCTGTGCTCTTAACCAGCGCTTTTTGCCTTTTGAACCGGATCGCCACGCCCTGCCGTTTGGTTATTATACAAGGCTTAAAAATTAGCAGATTTTACCCTATTTGTTATAGGCAATAATGGTAACTTGTTATACCTCAATGTATAATTTACATGTTTTCATCATACGTTTAGTATCCAGTTCAATGCCAAAACCTGGTGTTGGTTCCAATGAATAATAACCGTTGGTATCTTTTTTTGTGGGAGAACTTATCAAACAGTTTAGGTAATTTTTGGAATCCTCTTTTTTTTCAATAGCTTCTACCCAGCTGGCACCGGTACCAATTGCAATTTGTTGCCAGGCCGAACATGCAGGGCCGACCAAGCTATCGTCTCCAATCATAACTTCTGCCCCTAT
>JBFHGV010000324.1:0-4767 GCA_041582955.1 Arenibacter sp. | reverse complement strand
TTGGCTGTTTTTAATACTTAACGTATTCCACAATTTCCAATCCATAGCCTACCAGGCCAACCCTTTTGGTTTGCGTAGAGTTGGTCAACAATCTAATTTTCGCAATATCAAGATCGTGCAAAATTTGTGCACCAACTCCAAAGTCCTTGGCATCCATATCTACTTTAGGGGCTTTGTATATACCTTTTTTTTGCAATTCCTTTAGTTCGGCCAATCTACCCAATAAATTTAAGGATTCTGTTTCCTGGTTTATGAAAATAAAAGCCCCTTTACCTTCTTCGTTTATAGCCTTGAACATATCCTCCAATTTTTTATCCGGATTATTGGTCAGCGTACCTAGGATATCATTATTGATCAAGGTAGAATTAATACGGGTCAGGACTTTCTCCTCTTTTTTCCAAGTTCCTTTGGTGAGGGCTATATGTATCTGGTTATTGGTTGTTTGCTGATAAGCCCTTAACCTAAATTCACCAAATCTGGTAACAATATTAAAATCCTCCTTTTTCTTGATCAGGCTGTCGTGTTCCATTCTATAGGCAATCAATGCCTCTATGGAAACAATTTTTAGATCAAAGGTTTTAGCTACTTTTACCAACTGCGGTAATCTTGCCATGGAGCCATCCTCATTCATGATCTCCACAATTACTCCTGCCGGTTTAAGTCCGGCCAAACGGGCAAAATCTATGGCTGCCTCGGTATGCCCCGTTCTTCTTAATACACCGCCTTCTTTGGCGACCAAGGGAAATATATGACCGGGTCTGGCCAGTTCGTGCGATTTTATGGCTTCATTGGTCAAGGCTAGGACGGTCTTGGCTCGATCGGCAGCAGAAATACCCGTGGTAACCCCGTAGCCTCTTAAATCAACAGATACGGTAAATGCAGTTTCCATGGGGTCGGTGTTGTTATGTACCATCATATGAAGTCCTAATTCCTTGCACCTGCCCTCGGTTAGCGGAGCGCAGATAATGCCTCTACCATGGGTGGCCATAAAATATATCATTTCGGGCGAGACCAATTCGGCAGCGGCCAAAAAATCCCCTTCATTTTCCCTGTTTTCATCATCAACCACAATAATAACCTTTCCTTGCCTAATGTCCTCAATGGCTTCCTCAATGGTATTCAATGTGATTTTCTTATCTATTTTGGTAGTCATGATACAGCATTTTTATCTTTCTTTTGAAACATCCCCTTAAAATAATCAAAAATACTTCCAAAGGACATAAGGCCTCTATCTGCCGTTGCCCTTCTTGTTAGGAAGACACCCAAAGGTAGCATTATAAACGTGGAAAGCCATGCCCCAATAACAGGATGTATATTTCCTTCCTTGGCATAGTTGCCGGCAAAAACACCTATGAAGTAATAAGTAAGGAATAAGACTATAGCAATGACCATAGGCAGTCCCAATCCTCCTTTTCGTATTATGGCACCCAATGGTGCGCCCACAAAAAACAAAATAATACAGGATAGGGCCAAGGCATATTTTTTATGTAAGGCCAAAATATGGAGGCGATAAATCTTATACTTTAATTGTAGTTCGTTTTTCTTTCCCAGAATGCTTGTCAATATATTGGCGGTGGCACTTTTGGCAGAGTTCAAGATCTGTTTTTTTTGCCATGAGGGAAAAAGTGCAACAATACTATCTGTAGTCACTACTGTGCCCAAGGAATCCCTTTCATGTTTTTTTTTGGCAATCTCAACGGCCGTCAGCGAATCAGGTTCTTGTAACTTGGCAAATGCCCCTATGCGATTGACAATGTTTTTAGAGAAGGCAGTTACCAGTTTTACGTTATTCTCTTTTATAGAGTCTATGTCCTTGGATAGGCGTGAAATATTTTTCATCTTATCCGTACTAACGTCCCGCTCCTCGTTTAAATCCACATCGTTAAGATCAGAAAGGTCTTTGTTGATGGTATAAGTTCTAAAATTGGCTTTGGTATAAGGATGTTTTTTCTTGTCCTTGTTATTTTTAGTGGCCATTTCAGAATAATAATGTCCGTCTTTTAGCACCAATTGCAGTATATCCGATTGCTCGCTGCTTATAAGCTCCCCTGATTTTGCTTTGATTACCGTGGTATTTACCTTGATCTTGGATTTTTCATGGATGATGACATTTTCCAAAAACCTATCCTTTTCCCCATATTTACGGTCAACCTTCATATTCATTTCCGTGCCTTCCAAATCACTAAAAACCCCTTCCGTAATAATGGCCGCAGGTTTTACCTTGGCAATATTCTTTCTAAGGTTATATATCTTCATTTCAGATATAGGAATGATGTTGTTGGCAAAATAGAAGGTAAGTCCGCCTAAGAAGACCACGAAAATAATGAGGCTGAGCATGGCTCTTTGTAGGGAAATGCCCGAAGCCTTCATGGCAGCAAATTCATAATTCTCGGCAAAGGCACCAAAGGTTAGGATAGAAGACAGTAATACGGTCAAGGGGATTACCCGCTCCATTAGATTTGGCATCAGGTAAAAAAGAAATTTTCCAATAATAAAAATATCCAGCCCTTTTCCGGCAAAATCGTCAATAAAAAGCCAAATCGTTTGAAATACGAAGATAAACATCAGTATTACAAACGAGCTAAAAAAATTAAAGAGGAACCTCGATAAAATATATCGGTCTAATATTCTCAATGGCTTAATTTCTTATTATATAGTACCCGTCATTTTTGTACTTATTCTCGTCAAAAGTAAATAAGGTTTTGGACAAAGGCTGATCTATTTTAAAAGAATTAACAGTAATAGTGGTTTTAGTACCATTTTTACCGGTTTCTATAAGTTTATAGATATGCTTGGTCTCTACATCTACTCCCAAAAGAATGGATTTTATTTCGGAATTGGTATCAATAGGGGTAAGTTTTACAAATTGTATTTTCCTACCTTGTACATTTTGTAAGATATCCCAATCATACGTGTGACCCTGTTTGTAAAAGGTCAGCATTTTGGATGGAGTAATGGTATTCTCGTCATCCATTTTGTCCTCAATGGTTACTTCTTCGTTTTCTGGAACCACGGTGTATACCTTTTTACCGTCATAAAGTTGTTTTGACCCCAGATAGTTAAATAGGTATTTATCGCCCTGCATGGTTACATCACCCCTTGTTTCGGTATTTATATTGGCCTCCTCGTTATGGAGTGAATATTTAAAGTCGACAAAAATGTTGTCATAGCTTTTTACTTTGTTGTACACTTGGTCCAATAAAGACTTTGCCTTGGCAGAATCTTGTGCCATGGACAAGGACGTTGACAAGACCATTACCATTAAAAATAATTTTTGTTTCATTAGCTGCTATTTAATTAATTTACTGTGCTTTACGGGCTATCATCACCTAATATTAGATCCAGGGCCTGGATATCTTGAACAAGGACCTGTCTCGCTTTACTGCCTTCAAAGGGGCCTACTATTCCTGCGGCCTCTAGTTGGTCTATGATTCTCCCTGCTCTGTTGTACCCCAGCTTAAGCTTTCTTTGGATCAAAGAAGCAGAACCTTGTTGTGCTATGACAATTACCTCGGCCGCTTCCCTAAATTTGGCATCCCGATCGGAGATATTATAATCAATACTTGTGCCAGAATCGTCATTTCCTACATATTCTGGTAGTAAATGGGCATCCGGATAGGCTCTTTGCGCGCCAATGAATTCTGTAATCTTCTCTACTTCAGGAGTATCTACAAAGGCACATTGTATTCTGGTAACGTCATTGCCCTGGGTATATAACATGTCACCACGTCCTATTAATTGATCGGCTCCTTGGGCATCCAATATGGTTCTGGAATCTATTTTGGAAGTCACCCTAAAAGCGATCCGTGCCGGGAAATTGGCCTTGATGATTCCCGTAATTACGTTAACGGAAGGCCTTTGGGTAGCAATGATCAAGTGTATTCCTATTGCCCTGGCCAATTGGGCCAGCCTGGCAATGGGGGTTTCAACTTCTTTTCCGGCTGTCATGATCAGATCGGCAAATTCGTCTATCACCAATACAATATAGGGGAGGAACATATGCCCATCGTTGGGGTTTAATTTCCGTGCTTTAAACTTCACGTTGTATTCCTTAATATTCCGGACCATGGCTGCTTTGAGCAACTCATAGCGGTTGTCCATCTCTATACAGAGGGAATTTAGGGTGTTGATTACCTTATTATTGTCCGTTATAATAGCTTCTTCCGAGTCGGGGAGTTTGGCCAAATAGTGTCTGTCTATTTTATTGAATAATGTAAGCTCTACCTTTTTAGGGTCTATAAGTACAAATTTTACCTCTGCCGGGTGTTTTTTGTAAAGCAAGGAGGTCAATACCGCATTTAATCCAACCGATTTACCCTGTCCCGTAGCTCCTGCCATTAATAAGTGTGGCATTTTGGCCAGGTCTACTACAAAGGTTTCGTTGCTAATGGTCTTACCAAAGGCTATAGGCAATTGCATTTCTGCTTTTTGAAATTTGCTTGAGGCAATGACCGAACGCATGGATACTATGGTAGAATTCTTGTTTGGTACTTCTATACCAATAGTACCCTTGCCCGGAATAGGTGCAATGATACGTATTCCCAGAGCCGCTAGTGAAAGCGCTATATCGTCTTCCAGGTTTTTTATTTTTGAGATCCGTACCCCGGCATCGGGAACAATTTCGTAAAGGGTTACGGTAGGGCCAATGGTGGCCTTTATTTGTGCAATCCCTATTTTATAATTTTTTAGGGTCTCAACGATCCTGTTCTTGTTTTCCTCCAACTCCTCTTGGTTGATGGTAATGCCACCTGTGGCTCCATGCTGATC
>JBFHGV010000323.1:0-4773 GCA_041582955.1 Arenibacter sp. | reverse complement strand
TAGGATTATCAGAAGCAGGAAACTGGCCAGGTGCCGTAAAAAGCAATGCGGAATGGTTTCCAATAAAAGAACGTGCCATTGCCCAGGGACTGTTCAATGCAGGGGCTTCTATAGGTTCGGTTATAGCGCCACCATTAATAGCCCTGCTATTTGTTGCCTATGGCTGGGAGGTTACCTTTATAATAGTTGGAGCCTTAGGGCTTTTATGGATCATTCCTTGGCTTATAATCAATAAAACAGGGCCAAAAAAGCACCCTTGGATTACAGCAGAAGAGCAAAGATTTATTTCTGAAGGACAAAGTGAGGCCGATCAAAATGCAACGGAGGACCAAAAAGGACTAAGTCTTAAACAAATACTTTCCTATAAAGAATCTTGGGCTATTGTTGCCAGTAGATTTTTCCTAGAACCCATCTGGTGGCTATTTGTGGGCTGGATGCCGATATATTTATTTGATGTATACGGATTTAATGTAAAAGAGGTGGGTATGTTTGCTTGGGTTCCCTACGTAGGTGCGGCTGTTGGAAGTATCGCAGGCGGCTATGTTTCCGGAGTTATAATTTCCAGAACAAATTCCATTAACAAAGGTAGGAAGACCACAATTTTCATAGGTGGCGTCATTATGGTCTTAGGTCTTATATCTACCATATTGTTCGCGGACACTCCAGAAAAGTTCGTTGCCATCGTATTTATTGTGCTATTCGGCTTTCAGTTTGCCATCGGAAATATCCAAACCCTGCCAAGCGACTTGTTTAGTGGTAAGTCTGTGGGGTCATTGGCCGGCTTAGGGGGTATGGTAGGCGTATTTTCTGTAATTATCATGAACTTCTTGGTTCCCATAATCGCAGCAGTTTCCTATACGCCCATCTTTATAGCAATTGCCATTTTTGTTCCCCTAGGCGTAGGGTCCATATACTATTTCGCAAAAAATATAAAGTCAGTAGAATAATTAAATAATAATATAATTAAAATTAGAAATATGAGTAATTCAAACGGTAAAGTAGCAGTAATAACCGGAGCTACCGGGGGTATAGGTTTTGAAGTAACAAAAAGATTGGGTAAAGACGGATATACAGTAGTATTAAATGGTATTGATAACGAAGGAGGAGCTAAAAGGATAAAAGAGCTTACTGCAGATGGGATCAATGCCGAATATTACGGATTTGACGTTACAAAAGAAGAAGAAGTCACCAAAAACATCAACGCTATAGGGGAAAAGTATGGAAAAATTGATGTCCTTGTCAATAATGCAGGTGGATTGGGCGGAAGGTCCAGGTTTGAGGAAATGACAACGGATTTTTACCGCTTTGTGATGGCATTAAACCTTGATTCTGTTTTTTTTGCATCAAGGGCGGCTATACCTTTTCTAAAAAAGGGCGAGCTTCCTACTATTATTAATTACACCTCAATAGCAGGCTGGAATGCCGGAGGTCCCGGTGCAGGAATCTATGGTACCTCCAAAGCAGGGGTGCATGCCATAACCAGGGCATTGGCAAAAGATCTTGCCGAATATGGGATTAGAGTAAATGCCGTATCGCCTGGAACCATTGACACGCCTTTCCACGCCCAGATAAAATCGACAAAGCCAGAAGTATTTGCCTCTTGGAAAAACAACATTTTATTGGGCAGATTGGGACAACCAGAGGAGGTTGCCTCTGTTATTTCGTTCTTGGCAGGTGAAGATGCCGCTTTCCTTACTGCCGAAACCATTCAAATTGGAGGCGGACAAGGTCTGGGAATTTAATAAAACAGATAACTGTATGCTACATAACAAATGGATTCCGGGAAAACCCGCCCCCCGAAGGGACCTTCCCGGATCTATTTGTACTTACAACGCACATACTTTCATATTGTAAGAGGAACCGACAGTGTATATAGATCGTCTCTTGATCAAATTCAACGGTATGTTACCCTTCAAAGCTATCAACAACTAATAAAAATAGATGGCAGCATATTAAGGAAAACAGGTATTTCTACCTTATACTATGATAAGCCAAAAAACTTGGCAAACATGTTTTACACTGTTCTACTTGGCAATGGCAAACATTGGGCATTACCATCCAAAAGCTTGGACCAGTGGTACCGCAAGATAATATATTGGAACTCTATAAAATAGACGGCTAATAACCTATTACCTAACCGGGCCCTATTAGGTTGGAAAATAGCTTTTACAAAAATTAAGTCTCCGGTTAAAAACCAAAAACAACATTCATGGAAAGTATAAGCTCTAAAAAATCATTTTTAAAAAGGATTTTGGCCTTGATATTGGCTTTTGGACCGGGCATATTTGCCATTGGATACACTATAGGTACGGGGAGTGTTACCTCTATGATAGTAGCCGGTAGCACCTATGGCATGCAGTTGTTGTGGGTTCTACTATTAAGTTGTGTGTTCTCTGGCATCTTAATGTTCTCTTACGGGCAATATGCCTTGGTTACCGGCGAAACTGCATTGTACGCATTTAAAAAGCATTTAAAATGGGGGAAGACAATTGCCATTCTAATTGTGCTGGGCGTCTCATTTGGTCAATGGAATTCCTTAATGGGTATCTTGGGGATTTCGGCCAACATTATCTATGAAATTTTCCTTATTTACTTTCCGCAACTTCAGGGCCACAAATATGAAACGGTACTCATTGTAGCCATTGTTGTCATTGCCATTATGTATGCCCTTTTGTGGGTTGGAAAATATACTTTCTTCGAAAAGATCTTGGTAGTTTTTGTTACCATTATGGGACTATCGTTCATCATCTCACTATTTATGGTATACCCACTGCCCATTGAAGTTGCAAAAGGGTTGATACCTTCCATCCCCCAGGTAAAAGGAGGAAATATGATGGTCGCAGCTTTTGTAGGAACCACAATGGCCGCCGCCACCTTTCTATCGCGACCATTATTCGTTAAAGGCAAAGGTTGGAACATCAATAATCTCAATCAACAAAAGAAAGATGCCATTACGGCTGCCTGTTTGGTATTTATCATTAGTGCTTCGGTTATGGCGGTAGCAAGCGGAGCCCTGTTCCACCAAGGTCAACCCGTTACAAAGGTATTGGATATGGTAAATACCTTGGAACCGGTCGCAGGCAAGTTTGCCCTTACACTTTTCTTTTTTGGAACATTGAGTGCCGGACTATCCTCAATATTCCCATGTTTATTGATTGCCCCTATTTTGCTGGCCGACTACCAATCCGGGGAATTGGATACCACCTCCAAGCAATTCAAGATCATTACAGCCGTGGCCTGTCTATTTGCACTGATTGTCCCAATTTTTGGCGCCAACCCTATTGAAATGCAAATTTTGTCCCAGGTTTTTAATGTATTTGTCCTACCATTGGTCATCATAGGGATAATCTTGCTTATCAATAACAAAGAATTGGTGGGGCAATACAAGGCCAGTCTATGGCTCAATATAGGCCTAATCACGGCCTTCTTCTTTTCATGTGTAATTTCCTATAACGGGATAATAGCCTTATTGGATTTTTTTGGTTAACAAATATAGGGTTATAGGTGTTTCGCCCTAGATGCATATTTTTCATACAAGGCCTCATTGTCTGCCTCATCTATATTCTGACTTTGAAAAACCGAAACCTCTACCCCTCGCTCAAGACATTTTTTTATGGCTTCGGAAGAAATGATGTTCATGATTATCATTCCCAGTACAGAAGAAGCCGGACCAATCAATAGCTTATTGGTCTTGATTACTCCATCACCGGATGGCACGCAGTTATCTATGACCAAATCTGCTATCTCAAACAATTTCTTGCCACTGGCATGTCTTGACTCATATTTTCTTGATTGCTCAAGAGATGTGATGGCTATAGTTTTTAAACCTTCTTTCTTGGCCTTCATGGCCATTTCCAATGGCAGGGTGTTCCTACCCGAATTTGAAACCACGATCAATACGTCCGATGGCGCAAAGTCATATTTGTTCCATAGTACATTGGCAAGCCCAGTTAGCTGTTCCATTTCTGCCGAACGCCTGGCACCGCCGGCCATGAGTACCATATCATCCATAATGGCATTTACATTTGCAGGATTGGCGGCACGCGCAAATAATTCCATTCCTATCATTTGGGAATGACCGGTACCCATAGTGTGAATCATGCCATCGTTTCCCATTACCTCTGCCAGCATTTCAGAGGCCCTTAGTAATTGATCTTCCTGAGTTGCGGCCACCTTTTGGATCAACAACTTTATTTTATCCAGATATTCAAACATAGAAACTATTGCATTTAGCTAATGAAGGAAACCATACGCATTACTATATGCATGTGCTAGCACATCTAACAACAATGCCCACCAATGTTTCCAAAATCCAATATAAAGAATAAAATCATAGCCCCGTGAAGATATAAAACCACATGCGCACATTGTTGAGCCATAATTTCTAACTATAAAACTTAATGAATAGCATTAAAGCCTAACCCATATACTGCCTTCTACAAGCAACCTAACCGAAGGCCAAGGCATTGAACCTCCCCATGGCCAGGGCACTGAACCGCAAACCCCGCCAAAAGGCGGGGTTCGTTCGTCCATCGTATTTCAATGCGCCTACGGCTTTTGAAATACGGGTCTCACGAACAAAAAAGGACCTATCTGTTGATAGGCCCCAGGTCATAAGAATTTTAAAAGTATATATTAAATAACTTTCACGTTCACGGCGTTTAATCCTTTTTTTCCTTCCTTAAGTTCAAATTCGACCTCATCGCCTTCACGAATTTCGTCGATTAAACCAGAGATGTGTACAAAATGTTCTTTCTCCGAACCTTCTTCGAT
>JBFHGV010000322.1:0-4777 GCA_041582955.1 Arenibacter sp. | reverse complement strand
AACGGTAGTACGTTCACCTACCACTTCCACTTCGGCCAGCTGAGCAACATCCAAGGATAGTTGAATGGTGCCGAGGTCGGTGGACGTCCGTAAATTTTGATTGTTTAATGTATAGGATTTGTATGAGATATACTCAATACTAACATTGTAGTTCCCTGGAGGGGTTTCTACTTCAAACTTGCCAGTGGCATCGGTAATACCCCCGGTAACCTTATCAGGGTTTCTAACACTTTGTAAGACCAAGGTAGCGTATTCCAAAGGCACATTGGTCTCTTGATCTATAACTGTCCCAGTTATTTTTATGGGTTGTTGCGGCTCCTTGGGACCCTGTGCAAAATTTACTAATGAAGATAATAATAATACAACTGGGATTAGTTTTTTCATGTTATGGTTTAGATTTTTTCTTTTTTTTCCTTTTCTTTTTATCCTTAACTTTTTTAAAGTTGTTTTTTTGAAGCTCAACAAAGGCTTCGTACTTATCGGCCGGAAGCCCAGCTTTGAGTTCTTCATCTTGTTTTTGGGTAATTTTTTCATACCCTTCCCTCATTTTATCAGCAGGCAATTCCAATATCTGCAATTCTATACGCTCCTGTAAGTACTTTTTTAAAGTGGTACTTAGAATAGCTTCCTCAAAGGCACTAAGACCCAATTTTTCTGTAATTGAGGGCATTTCGGCGTCTACAATTTGCGCTGCCGTTAATTTTTCGGGCTCCTTGGGGGTTTCCTGTACTTGCGGAATGGTATTTCGCTGCCTTCCATACCCGTAACCGTTATATCCGCCGTATCCATATCCATTGCCATAGCCGTACTGGGCATTTAAAAAAGGGAATGATAATACGACAAATACAAAACTTATAAATAATCTTTTCTTTGTCCTCATGATGATCAGCAATTAGTGGGATTCCAAAATTAATTGATGGTTTAACCATTAACAGTTAAATGTTTGTTAATTCCAATATTTCAAGAATTGTAGGTAAGGGGGCATGGGGTTGTGGTCTTGTATCCTGCCCATTCTTTATTTCCTAAGTTCCTTATTGGTCCAATAAACTGTCTATGTTTTGGGGTGGTCGCCCAATAACGCCCTTATCGTTACTAATAACGATAGGTCGTTCTATGAGCTTTGGGTGGTTTGCCATGGCCGTTATTATCTCCTCATCGGTCATTGACTTTCTTTTAAAATTTTCCTTCCAGATGGCTTCGTTTGTTCTTACCAACTCCATTGGGGGAATGGCCAAAATCTTTAGAATAGATTTCAACTCTTCATGGCTAGGGACCTCTTCAAGGTATTTAATGACCTCAAAATCTTTCCCCGATTTTTCCAGTATGGCCAAGCCTTCCCTGGATTTTCTGCATCTTGGGTTGTGATATATTTTAATCATATTTCTATTGTTTTAAGTAGTAGGTTTTTTTTTGGTGTCGTCTGTGGCTTGGAGAGCTAAGGCTTTATTTTTAAACTATAACTACTTTGCCCTTGGATTAGTGCCTAGATTACAATACTATTTTAGTGCTTACTATAGTTTAAATTTCTTCTTTTTGGCCCATCATCATTAGGTAGGCCTTTAAAAACTGATCAATGGAACCGTCCATTACAGCTTCTACGTTCCCCGTTTCTTCAGCAGTACGTACGTCTTTTACCAGTTTATAGGGGTGCATTACGTAGTTCCTGATTTGGGAGCCCCATTCAATTTTCATTTTGGAAGATTCTATTTCCTGACGAGCCTCCATTTTCTTTCTCAATTCTATTTCGTACAATTGGGACTTCAGCATTTTTAAGGCCGTGGCCCTATTGTCGTGCTGGGACCTGGAATCTGAACAGGAAATCTGAATTCCACTGGGTTTATGTGTCAGCTGTACTTTTGTTTCCACCTTGTTCACATTTTGTCCCCCCGCACCACTGGATCGGGCTGTAGTGATCTCTACATCGGCAGGGTTAATATCAATTTCAATACTATCGTCAACCAAGGGATACACGTATACGGAGGCAAAGGAGGTATGCCGTTTGGCATTACTGTCAAATGGAGAAATGCGCACTAATCTATGCACACCGTTTTCGCCTTTAAGCCATCCAAAACTATAGTCACCTTCAATTTCCAGGGTCACCGTTTTTATTCCGGCCACATCGCCCTCCTGATAGTTGAGCTCTTTTACCTTGTAACCATTTTTTTCGCTCCACATCATATACATACGCATAAGCATGGATGCCCAATCGCAACTTTCGGTACCACCGGCACCGGCTGTTATCTGTAATATGGCCGTTAGTTCGTCACCTTCGGCAGAGAGCATATTCTTGAATTCCAATTTTTCAATGGCATCGGTGGTCTTTCCATAATGACTTTCCACCTCTTCTTCGCTCATCTCGCCTTCTTTCTGAAATTCAAGAAAAATCTCCAGGTCGGCCACCAAACCTTTGGCAGCATTAAAATCATCTACCCATTGTTTTTTGGATTGGATCAATTTCATCTGTGCCTGGGCCTCCTGTGGATTGTCCCAGAAATCGGGCGCCAGTGTTTTTTCTTCTTCGTTCTCTATCTCTATAAGCTTGGCATCTATGTCAAAGATACCTCCTTAACGCGCCAAGGCGATCAATAAGACTCTTGTAGTGGTCCGTGGTTATCATCGTATCAATAATTTTCATCCAAAAATAGGATTCTTTTTTTTGATAATAGATTAAAATAGGAATGTTATTTATTGTTGGGCCAGGACTTCCACAGAATGTTCGGTGTCATTACTGCCACGGGAGTATACAATACCCTTTAATGGGGAACAATCGTGATAATCTTTTCCATGTGCAACTTTAATGTGGTCCTCATTGACCAAGAGAAGGTTGGTGGGGTCAAAGCCCATCCAGCCTACTTGGGGCACATAAGCTTCTGCCCAAGCGTGCATTTGTGAGTCTCCAAAATAACCATGGCCCTGGTGAAGGTAACCGGATACATAACGGCAGGGAATATGATTAGCCCTGGCCAAGGCACAAAATAAATGGGTGAAATCCTGACATACACCATTAGGGTCATCTATAATTTCTTGCAATACGGTATGTACATGGGTAACCCCAGTTGTAAAATGAATGAAATTATAGACCCAGCGGTTCAATTTTTGAAGATTCTCAAATATGCTTAGGGTAGGATCAAAAACAAAAAGATCATCGGAACCCTCGGGAAGGGTGGTGAATTTGGTTTTTCGTAGAAATGGTTCAAAATCTACTTTAAAGTCTAAACTGTGAATAAGTTCATAGTTGCCCTGAACATCAAAGACGGGGATTTTTTCAAAAGGGTTGCTAGGTAGCTTTTTTATTATAAAGGTAGCTCTGAAATCAATTTTTTGAAAGTTCCTTGCGGCATTGACCCGCAAGGTTTGAAATCCATAACCGTTTTGGGAGAAATTACTTTTTATGCCCAATGAATTTTCCATCTCCACATTTACCAATTCTTGGGTATCATTATTTTCAGGTAAGATCAAAAACTGCCAAGAGGCATTTTCTACAGGGTTCTCGTAATGGTTAATGGCACGATAGGTGACCGAATATTCAAGAGACATAATTGGTAATTATTGGGGTAAAATTAAGTGAATGTTTTAAAGTTTAATAGTTAAAAAACTCATTTTCCATTTTAAGACTTATTTGGACTAGGTTATTTAGGATTTTTTCTATAAAACCTTGAATATCTTCTTCAATTTCCTCTGCGAACTTAAATTCGTATTCCCCTTTGGTCTTACATATTAGAAAAGCAGTGGAGTTTTTATTCGGAGTTTTGGATTCATCCAGCACTTTGATGTGCTTGTAAACCTGATTGATGCTATTTATCACGGATCTAGGGCAATTAGCATTTAATATTAGGAACTCCAAGGTAGAAATACTGTTTGGGGCCTTTTTATAATGCCTGCGCATCATATCATAGGATTCCACACATTTTAATAAGGTAGTCCATTCAAAGCTGTGGCTTATTTTGTCTCCATAGCTGCCCTTGGCCTTGATGGCATCATTGTACTTTGCATTGATAATCCTAATGACTTGTGTGGCCCTTTCCAGGTTTATGCCCAGCATTATTATGGCATACACCTCGTCATGCAATAGGGTGCCCCTTATTTTGCCCCTTAGGATAGCGGTCATTTCTGTAATATTAACCGTAAAATCGTATAGGCCTTTTTTGGTGAAATCCTCAATGGAGTAATTAATCACAAAATGGTAGAACTTGTTTATAGACTCGTACAGTTCGGTAGAAATAAGGTCCCTGGCACTATTGGCATTCTCCCTGGCATATTTAACATTGTTAATTATGGAATATGGCATTTGGGTATTTAGGCCTATGTTGTATAAAATATCCTCCTCCTTTAGTAATGAGTTATCGTCCTGTATGGGTTCGCCCACAAAGAACATCATGGAGCGAAGCACGAATTGCCTGGATTGCGACAGTTCGTTGGGAGCGTCCAATGAGGAGAAATAATTAACGTTTAGGAATCTGGCTACATGTTCGGAACGCTCAATATAACGTCCCATCCAAAAAAGGTTATTGGCAACTCTTGCTAGCATAGGCTTAAATTATTTTTTCAAAACCCAGGTGTCTTTGGATCCTCCCCCTTGTGAGGAATTTACAATTAGGTTTCCTTTCTTTAGCGCCACCCGCGAGAGGCCTCCCTTTAGTACAAACTCCTTATTATGGCCCAAAAGTGTAAAGGTTCTTAGGTCTACGTGGCGTTGTTCAAAGGATTCGCTTTCATCTATGTAAGTTGGGTGAACGGATAAGGACATAATGGGTTGGGCAATATATTTTCTGGGGTT
>JBFHGV010000321.1:0-4779 GCA_041582955.1 Arenibacter sp. | reverse complement strand
GTCTGAAAATGCCCAATTTGCCCAGAAATGTGAGGACAATGGGATTATTTTTGTAGGCCCTAAAGTAGCTGTTCTAAAAGCGTTGGGTGATAAGATAACCGCAAAGAATGTCGCCGTTGCCAATAATGTACCTATTATTAGGAGTAGTGATAAGGATTTGACCAATATTGATATTGCTCTTTCTGAAGCAGAGGAAATAGGTTATCCGCTAATGCTAAAGGCAGCTTCTGGTGGTGGGGGACGTGGTATGCGGGTAATTCGTACCCAAGAGGAGTTAAAAAAAGGGTTTCCCGAAGCAAAACGTGAATCACTGAATGCCTTTGGTGATGATACCGTGTTTCTAGAGAAATACGTTGAGAATCCCAAGCATATAGAAATTCAGATCGTTGCCGATACCCATGGCAATATTGTTCATCTCTTTGAGCGCGACTGTTCTGTTCAAAGAAGGTACCAAAAGGTAATAGAGTTTGCTCCCTCCATAGGTTTGCCACAGGCAACTAAGGATAGTCTTTATCAATACGCCATTGATATATGTCGTGCTGTAGACTATAATAACATAGGAACTGTAGAATTTTTGGTTGACGATGATGGTAGCATTTATTTTATTGAGGTAAACCCCAGGATCCAGGTAGAACATACGGTGACGGAAATGATCACCAATATAGATTTGGTAAAAGCCCAGTTATTCATTGCCGGGGGGTATAAACTTTCGGATAAGCAAATTAAGATACAGGACCAAGAATCTATTGTTGTTACCGGTTATGCGCTGCAGTGCAGAATAACAACGGAAGACCCAGGGAATGATTTTAAGCCAGATTACGGGGTAGTTACAACTTATAGAAGTGCCTCTGGTCTTGGCATACGGTTAGATGCAGGAAGTATTTACCAAGGGGTGGCTATTTCACCTTTTTTTGACTCCATGTTGGTCAAGGTCTCTGCTATTAGTAGGACATTGGACGGATCTTGTCGTAAGATGAGAAGGGCTCTGGCCGAATTTAGGATCCGGGGAGTGAAGACCAATATGGCCTTCTTGGACAATATCTTGAAGCACCCAACTTTTAGGGAAGGCAAGGTTACCGTGAATTTTATTAAAAACGAGCCCGAGTTGTTCCAGTTTGTGGAACCACGTAACCGTGCCAATAAACTGGTTACCTTTTTGGGGGAAACAATAGTAAACGGCAACCCTGACGTGAAAAAAATAGACCCAGGACATATCTTTTCCAAACCCCAGGTTCCGGATTCTCCTAAAATGGAGGCCTATCCAAAGGGAACCAAGGACTTATTGACCGAATTGGGGCCTGAAGAATTTGCCCAATGGTTGTTAAAGGAAAAGAAAATCCATTTTACCGATACCACCATGCGCGATGCCCACCAAAGTTTGTTGGCTACACGTATGAGAACAGTAGACATGCTAAAGGTGGCCGAAGGTTATGCCAAGAACCATCCAGAGATATTTAGTATGGAAGTTTGGGGCGGAGCCACGTTTGATGTTTGTCTTAGGTTTTTACAGGAGAACCCATGGGAACGACTGGAATTGCTGCGTAAAGCAATGCCCAACGTTCTGTTGCAAATGCTGATCAGGGGATCCAATGGTGTAGGATACACTGCGTATCCGGATAATTTAATACAGCGTTTTGTAGAGGAATCCTGGAAGTCCGGAGTTGATGTTTTCCGAATTTTTGATTCCCTGAACTGGATGAAGTCCCTTGCGCCATGCATAGAATATGTACGTACCAAAACTGCTGGTTTGGCCGAAGGCTCCATTTGTTATACCGGTGATATTTTGGATCCTGCCAAATCAAAGTATGACCTAAAGTATTATGTGCAGTTGGCCAAAGACATAGAAAATGCTGGTGCACATATTTTAGGGGTAAAGGACATGGCGGGACTATTAAAACCCTATGCGGCCTATGAATTGATATCGGCCTTAAAATCAGAGATAAATATCCCAATTCATTTGCATACCCATGATACCTCCTCTACTCAGGCGGCCATGTATTTAAAGGCTATTGAGGCCGGGGTTGATGTGGTAGATGTGGCATTGGGCGGACTGTCCGGGCTAACCTCACAGCCCAACTTTAATTCGGTAGTGGAGATGCTGCGTTTTAATGAACGTGAAAATATCCTGAATACGGATAAATTGGCAGAGTATTCCAATTATTGGGAAACGGTACGTAACTACTATTATACTTTTGAATCCGGATTAAAATCTGGTACGGGAGAGGTGTACAAACATGAAATCCCAGGTGGACAGTATTCCAATTTAAAGGGACAGGCCATTGCCTTGGGCTTGGAGGATAAATTCCCGGAAGTAACAAAAATGTACGGGGAAGTAAATAAACTTTTTGGAGACATCGTAAAGGTGACGCCTAGCTCCAAAGTAGTGGGAGATATGGCACAGTATATGATCAGTAACGGACTTACGGCCGAGGATGTGCTGGAAAGAGGGGAGGGCATCTCATTCCCACAATCGGTTATCGGTTTCTTTAAAGGCGATCTGGGGCAACCAGTAGGTGGTTTTCCTTCCAAGATTCAGAAAATTGTACTCAAGGATGAGGTAGGCTATACCGATAGGCCCAATGCCCATATGGAGCCCATAGATTTTGATAAAGAGTTCAAAGCTTTTAAAAGAAAATTTAAATCTGGAATGGGGAGGGAACTGCTTATTACAGATTTCTTATCCTATAAGTTATACCCTAAGGTATTCACAGAAGCCTATAATAAGCATGTGCAATACGGTAATGTCATGAATATCCCTACCAAGAATTTCTTTTACGGTATGGAAATCGGCGAAGAAATCCTCGTTGAGCTCGATAAGGGAAAAAATATTCTGGTATCCCTTATGCTTAAGGGAGAACCAGATGATGCAGGGAATGTTAGCATTTACTTTAAGGTCAACGGACAATTGAGGAATGTTATCATCAAAGATAAGGCGGTTAAAGTAAACAAGCAGGAAAATGAAAAGGTGGATCCCTCCAATCCAAAACAGGTAGGGGCACCCCTTCAAGGCTTATTGTCCAGTGTATTGGTAAAGAAAAATCAAGAGGTGAAAAAAAACCAACCGTTGTTCGTCATAGAAGCCATGAAAATGGAAACTACCGTTACGGCATCGGAAGAGGGAATTGTAGATAAGGTACATTTGTCCAGTGGTTCCTTGGTAAATTCTGAAGACTTGGTTTTGGTGCTAAAATAAGTTGTTGGCTTTTTGCAATAGACGGTTTATTGCTTTAAGAAGAGGGGAGTAGGTTAACTCCCTTTGCATTGTTGCTGTACCCAAATGTCAAAAACGGTATTCCATCATATTCATCCCTATGAACCCTTTTTATTCAGGGAGGCCACGAAGTGTATTGTAGGGACCCTACCACCACCTAGATTTACCACCGGCGAATTAAAGGAGGGGGATGTTGATTTTTGCTACGGTAGTAGGGATGGTCAGTTGTGGCCTATTTTAGATCGTATATTTGGATTAAACTTATCTTTTGAGACCACAGTGAAGGCTATTAAGCAACGGACAGATTTCTTGAGACATAGGAGAATTGGGATATGTGATATCGTTAAAAGCGCGCAGCGGTCCAAGATTGATGCTTCTGACCTGGGTCTGGAACATATTGTCATGAGAAATATGTTTGCCTATTTATACGAGTATACTCATATAGACACCCTTTTGTTCACAGGCGGAAACAGTAAAAATGGCCCCGAATATCTTTTTAGAAAATATCTTCGGCAATTTGGGCTTAACTTGAAAGCGATTAATACCCAGGTCCCGCGTACCCATTGCTTTACACTTCCACCTCCAGGTTTGGGCTATGGGCCTGGCAAACGGGAAACCGGTGCTGTTTTGGAAGAACGTATTATAAAAACTGTTTCCCTTACCGCGCCCTCTGGTGCGGCCAATAGAGCAGTGGGGAGTTTGGTAGATTACAAAACAATGAAAAAGCAAAACCCTGAAATCAATACTGTCGATTACAGGGTTCTGCAGTACAAAAATTATTTTTAGCCCATTTTAATAAGCTTAGTTGTTCACTAAGCAACGGCTATAAGTTGGAATCAATGTTTGTTTTGCTGATCCTTGATGGTTTCCTCATCAATATCAAAGGTGTTGTTGTCTATATTGGTGTTACCGCTTGGATTCGTTGGATTGGACTGTTCAGTCTTTCTTTTAAACTTTCTCTTATCATTTATTATTCCCATATTATTTAAGTTTTAAGGTTCGTAAATAACCTAATAAAATATTAAGGAAACTTCCGTTAAAGAATCACTAAACCTTTGTTATGGGATGTTAAGACCGGTTTTCTGGGGTTGGTGAATTGTTTCTAAACTTACCTTTTCAAGATTCTTATCAGTACTAGTCTAAATAAAAGGACAAAAGGAAAACCATGGAGGACAACATCAAACCAATCCATAGGCTTCATTCCCGTGGCACCGCCCCCTATCCATTTTATTTTACCCACTATATGGGGTTCGGGAAAATAAGGAGCCAGTCCTAGGGCGAGACAGAGGAGCAGTACTATTTTCCAGTTATTAATGAGTTCCATTGTTAGTTTTTAAGTATTCCCGTTACAAATTCACCAATGGTATCGGTCCCATTTTTGGTTAAATGCTTTATGAAGGCCGAGCCTATTATGGCACCTTTTGTCATTTTGGTAGCTTGTAGGAAGGTTTCGGAGTTGCTTATGCCGAAACCTACGATCTGCGGGTTCTTTAAATTCATACCGGCTATACGCTTAAAGTAGTTTTCCTGCTGGTTTCCAAATCCATCTTGGGACCCCGTAACGCTTG
>JBFHGV010000320.1:0-4783 GCA_041582955.1 Arenibacter sp. | reverse complement strand
CCCAAAAACTGGATGCCCCAAGTGGTACGGCCATTACCTTGGCCGAAGGTGTAATAAGTGAAACCGATTACACCAACTGGAAGCTGGACCAAGCCGGGGACCAAGAGATACCCATAACGGCCAAACGCATTGCCGATACCCCAGGAACCCATACCGTTTCCTATGATAGCGAAGTTGATGGTATTGAGATTAAGCATACCGCCCATAACCGGGAAGGATTTGCCCTAGGAGCGGTAATAGCCGCAGAATGGATCGTTGGCAAAACAGGGATTTTCACCATGAAAGACGTGTTAAATCTTAGTTAAAGAACGTAACAATGCGCCAATTAGGTTGACATAACCATTGATGAAAATTCTCTTACCAACGATTATTAAATAATAAATACCAATATGAACGGCACACAGTGGATTATTTTTATACTAATTATTCAGCTTATTCACTTTTTAGGCACCTGGAAATTATATGTAAAAGCAGGAAGAAAGGCTTGGGAAGCCGCTATTCCAGTTTATAACGCCATTGTACTGATGCAAATAATAAATAGGCCCAAATGGTGGGTCATATTGTTATTTATCCCCATTATCAATCTGTTGATGTTCCCTGTTGTGTGGGTAGAAACGCTTAGGAGTTTTGGCAAGAACAGCTTATTGGACACATGGCTGGCCATATTGACCCTGGGATTGTACATATACTATGTAAATTACTTTGAAGAGGTCAATTATATTGAAAATAGGGATATACACCCCAAAACAGCCTTGGGCGAGTGGGTGAGTTCCATTGTTTTTGCCATCGTTGCCGCCACTTTGGTACATACTTACCTAATCCAACCCTTTGTAATTCCCACCAGTTCCTTAGAAAAAACCCTTTTGGTAGGAGATTTTTTATTCGTGAGCAAATTCCATTATGGGGCCAGAGTACCCATGACCACTGTGGCAGCTCCCATGGTGCACGACACCCTACCCATATTTAAAACAAGATCTTACATTGCCGATGTAGATCCAGCTACCTATAGGACTTCTGTTTGGAACAAACTACAGTTGCCCTATATGAGGCTTCCTGGCTTTAAAGAAATTAAAAGGAACGACATCGTTGTTTTTAGTTGGCCTGCTGATACCGTTTATCAATTCTTTAAAAAACAACAAGGGGTGCGCAAACCCATAGACAAAAAATCCAATTACGTAAAACGCTGTGTAGGGGTCCCCGGCGATTCCTTGTCCATCAAGGACGGATACGTATATATTAACGGTAAAAAAACGGTCTTACCCTATAGGGCAAAACCGCAATTCCTACATACGGTAAAGGTAGACGGACAGTTCTCCAATGCTGCCATAGAACTTTTAGGAAGAAAAAATCTATCTGGAAACGTAGTAAGGTTGCCCAACAGCTCCTTGCAGCAGGAACGGGCAATGGAAGTTATTAATGCCATGGGCTTGGAGCGTATTAAATCCGATTCCTCCCACACCTATTATGCCGGTAATATAAGCAATCAAAAAGTGGCGGAATATTTAAAGAGCGAAGACATGAAAAACATGGCCCTCTTTAACTTAACCGAGGAGGAAGCTAAAAATTACACAGGGAAGGCCGGCATTAGCTCCATTGAAAAATTTGCCTACAAAAATGCCGATACCTCTGTTTTTCCACAAGACGCCAGTCATACGGGCACTGTAGACAACATGAACACCTTATATATACCGGAGCAAGGCAAGACCGTTCCTTTAAACATTGAGGTACTTCCCATTTATGAAAAAATCATAAAGGAATACGAAGGGCACACACTTCAGGTAAACGGCAATCAAATTTTAATAGATGGGGAGGTTGCCAACACCTATACCTTTAAACAAAACTATTATTGGATGATGGGTGACAACAGACATCGTTCTGAAGATAGCCGATTTTGGGGTTATGTCCCCGAAGACCATATTGTTGGTACACCCATATTTATATGGATGAGTATTGACGGCATCAATGATGGCATGGCCAATTGGAAGGTACGCTGGGAGAGGGTTTTTACCACGGTCAGCGGCGACGGGGAACCTACCTCCTACTTTAAGTACTTCCTAATGGTATTGGCTGCCTGGTTTGTTTTCGACTTCTTTAGAAAAAAGAAGAAAGAAAGTGGTGAATAGTTTATAGGGTACCCTCTTACAGCTATTTACCCCCTTTCACTACGGCGTAAAAAGACCAGAATGGGTGGTATATGACTTAGAATTAAGTGTAAATTAATGTTTACATATAGCTATTGCTCCCAACCGAACTGGGTCCACAATAGGAAATAAACACATTGGCCATTGTGTATTTGCCCCCTAGTATTCTATGCTTAAACTTGTACGCCAATACATAGAAATAAATGGATATAGACTTAATAGAGAATGGGTACATTTTTAAATAAACCCCTTTTTTTAACTTAAAAAATGAAATTACTTCTTCACCCTGGTTATTTTCTCAATATCGCAAATTTTGCCGCGATTGTACAACATGATATTTGTTGGGAGGTACATGATAATTACCAAAAGCAAACCTATCGCAACCGATGTTATATATGTACGGATCAAGGTGCACACATGTTAAATATCCCAATTAAACACATTGGCCAAAAAAAAGGCAAACAAAAGTATGCAGAGGTACAGGTAGATAACGATTACCCATGGCAACGACAACACTGGCGCACCTTGGAAACAGCTTACAGGACCTCCCCTTTTTTTGAATTCTATGAAGATGACATTGCCCCCCTTTACCGAACCAAAGTAAAGTCCTTGATGGATTTTAACCTAAGGAGCACGGAGATTATCTGTGAGTGCCTACAGATAGCTATGCCAATGAATAGGACGGAAACGTACGAAATGAATACCATAGACATGATTGATGGTCGACATTTGATCAATTCCAAAACCAAACATACAATGCACCAACCGCCCTATGTGCAAGTATTTGATGACAGGAACAACTTTGTACCCAACCTAAGTATATTAGACCTTCTCTTTAATGAGGGCACCAATACTCTAAACTACCTAAAAAACCTAAAAACCAGCTTCCCCAATGCTTAGGTTTTGTGTACATTATGGTATTCACTTTATAGTTCCAATTATAGTTGGCTTATCTTTTTATAAGAAAAACCGACTAAAAGTTACAATTATTCTTTTGGCCGGTATTTTGATAGACCTGGACCACTTATTGGCAGATCCCATATTTGCCCCTGACCGCTGCAGCATTAATTTTCACCCCTTACACACCTATTGGGCGGTAGCCCTATATCTTATTTTACTTATTCCAAACAAGACTAGGGTATTTGGCATAGCCCTATTGATCCATATCCTGGCAGATACTGCAGACTGTTACCTTATGTAAGCCTGGACTTGCCACGGGAATATCCCGGCATCCCTATTTACAATTCCTTAGAAAATCTCATGACCGAAGTGGTAAACTCCTTGTTCGCACCTTCATGATAAGACATATACAACAACCTACAAAATGTAAAATATTATCACTATTTTGTATAGCGATTTTATAAAAATCAACGCAATAAGCACTGGACCGAGGTCTTTAAACTATGTACTGATTCCTAGACTTATTTGATATTTAGGACAACAATGATCCCGTTAGGTGTTTAACAAATTACAACATAAAGACTAAAGCATTAATCTTATTCTATACCCATGGCAAATAATACATTTGAGGAATCACTTAAAGGTGGACGTAGGGAATTCATAAAAAAATCAGGAATTGCACTTCTAGGCAGCTCATTAACCTATCCTTCTGTTTCCATGGCTGCTACCGGCCAAAATAAAGACAATACCCTTAGGGTAGGCCTAATAGGATGTGGAGGGCGCGGTACAGGAGCCGCAGCACAGGCCCTGGAGGCCGATCCCAATGTAATTCTATACGCCATGGGGGATGTTTTTGAAGACCGATTGGAAGAGGCCCATTCCGCCTTATCCAAAATGGCCGCAGAAAAGGTTAAAGTAGATAAAAAGAACAAGTTTATTGGTTTTGACGCCTACCAAAAGGTATTGGCCACAGACGTAGACGTAGTATTACTAACCACACCCCCTGCTTTTAGACCAGATCACCTAAAGGCCGCTGTAGAAGCTGGCAAACACGTATTCTGTGAAAAGCCGGTTGCCGTAGACGCCCCGGGAATCCATAAGGTCCTGGCGGCAGCCAAAAAAGCTAAGGAAAAGGGCCTATCCTTGGTATCCGGATTTTGCTTTAGATACGATTATGCCAATAGGGCCATATTTGGTCGTGTTTTAGACGGTGCTATAGGAGACCTAAGAACAGTTACCACCTTCCGTCATGGAGGCGAGGCCTGGTACAAGGAGCGCCAACCCAATTGGACGGATATGACCTATAAAATGAGAAATTGGTACTACTACAATTGGCTATCGGGCGATTTTGTAGTAGAACAGGCCGTACATAGTTTGGATATGATGTCCTGGGTAATGGGCGACAAAATGCCTATAAGTGCCACGGGAACTGGCGGTAGACAGGTGCGAACCGATAAAAAATACGGCAATATATTTGACCACTTTGCCGTGGAGTTTGAATATGCAGACGGAGCAAAGGGTTATCACTTTACAAGACAGCAAAGCCAAACCTCCCATAAAAACAGTGTGGAAGTTTTTGGAAGCGAAGGTACGGCCATAGTACAAATAGGTCGCCAATATGATATTACCGGCAAGAACAAATGGACCTATGAGGGAGAACGCAACAATATGTTCCAAACCGAACACGATGAGCTTTTTGCCTCCATCCGAAAGGGACAACCCATAAACAACGATGAATGGAT
>JBFHGV010000319.1:0-4784 GCA_041582955.1 Arenibacter sp. | reverse complement strand
TCCCAAAATAAGCTATCATGGAAATCACAGGGACTAAGTAAACAAAAGCATTGTTTCCGGTGGGGAAGCCTAAGACAAGTCCCTTGGTGGTCAAAAAAACGAACAGGACAAACAATAGAACACCAATGGTAGTAGTAGAGTGGGTAACAGTAAGTAAAAAAAGAATTCTTTTGGGCGTTACGGTTTTGGAGTTGTTCATAGTGGGTGGTAGAATATTGCGCTAAATGGTCATGTCAATTCCAAGGTAAATAGGGTAGTGAACATGCTGTTAGTAAATAGTTATAAAGGTAAAGGCCTTTCGGTTTTTATGCAAGGTATTGGCTTCACAAAATCATTATCCTACTAAACCGCACTCAACCCTATTAAAAATCCTTCCCTGAGATATACCTCTTTACAATAACCAACAACATGTCTATTGGCCTCATATTTTTGTTTATTTTTAGGACGCTGATACATAAGGCGGATAAAGTAATTTAATAGTTTAATACTTAAAGACATGGCCAATATAAACTTTACTATACTTCTTGCAGATGATGATGAGGATGATTGCATGTTTTTTAATGATGCCTTGGAGGAGCTTTCTATAGCAGCTTCTTTAAAGACCGTGAACAACGGGGTTCAACTAATGGAGTTCCTGCATGGCAATGAAGGGGGGCTGCCACATGTTATTTTTCTGGATTTGAACATGCCCTGTAAATCCGGACCCGAGTGTTTGTTGGAAATAAAGGGAAGTGAAAAATTTAGGCATATACCGGTAGTAATGTATTCTACCTCGTTCAATCTTGAGGTTATGGACCAATTATACCATAATGGTGCGCAGTATTATATTCGTAAACCGGCCGATTTTTCTGATTTAAAATCAGTAATAAATAGGACTATCTCACTAATTAAAGAAAAAGGAGCCCAACGACCAGTTAGGGAAGAATTTGAGATGCAACCTTAAATTGAAAAAATTGAAAACTACCCAAAAAAATGACGATTTATTGTTTCTCTGTGGCGGGGGGCAAATGAGTGAGCTAATACGAACCATTGACTGGGGGAATACCTCTATTGGGAATATACAAAATTGGCCGGTAAGCTTGCGTACTACGCTTGGCATAATTTTGCACACTACCCAACCTATGTTACTATTTTGGGACGATGATCTTATTTGTTTTTATAACGATGCCTTAAAGGCAAGTCTGGGTAATGAGGGGAAACTTCCTGCCTTAGGTAAAAAAGGAAGAGAAGTATGGCCAGAATTGTGGGGTGTAATTGGCCCAATGGTAGATAAGGTGGTACGTACAGAACAAGCTGTGACATTTTCAGACCAGTTGGTTCCATTTTTTGGAAACGGAAGAATGGAGGAGGTATACTGGACATTTAACGGTAGCCCCGCTTTTGACAATGATGGTCATGTAAATGGAGTGTTGGTTAGCTGTTCGGAAACAACGGAAACGGTAGTGGCCAAAAGTGGATTAAAGGAAAGTGAACGCAGGTTGCGATCCATGATTTTCCAAGCGCCGGTTTCTATAGCTATTTTTCGCGGACCTAGACATGTGACGGAAATGGCCAACTCACTGGCGCTTGAAATGTGGGGGAGAAAGGAAGACGAAATATTGGGTGTATCTATCTTGGAAGCTATGCCGGAACTTAAATCACAGGGTATAAAGGAGTTGTTGGACAATGTGTACCATGCCGGCAAACCCTTTACTACCTCCGAATTCCCTGTTCAGCTCATGCGGAAGGGAAATTTGGAAACGACCTATATTAACTTTAGTTGTGAACCGCTATTAACTTCCAATGGGGGAATTGAGGGAATTATGGCTTTGGGCATGGAAGTCACAGATCAGGTATTGGCCCGCCAAAGAATTGAAGAAAGCGAAAAAAAATACAAGGAACTTATTTTTGGTTTACCTGTAGCAGTATATTCATGTGATTCCAAAGGACGTATACAGCTTTATAATGATGCAGCTGTTAAACTTTGGGGGCAGGCACCAGAGTTGGGAAAGGATTTGTGGTGCGGTTCCAAGAAAATTTTTACTGCTGACGGAAAACCTATTCCACTGGAAGAAAGTCCAATGGCCATAGCCTTAAATGGAGGGGAAATAATTAAACCCGAACTGGTGGTGGAACGGCCAGATGGTAGTCGGGCAAATTTTATTCCTTACCCCCAACTCATTTATGATAATGAAGGGGAAATTGCCGGGGCTATAAATACATTGATTGAAATTACAGACCAGGTGGTGGCCAGAGAACGAATAAAGGAAAGTGAAATCCATTTTAAGGCCATAGCAGACAATATACCCAACCTTGCATGGATGGCAGATGCAGATGGCGCCATTTACTGGTACAACAAAAAATGGTTTGATTATACGGGGAAAACTGCAAAGGAAATGGCAGGTTGGGGCTGGCAGTCTGTCCAAGATCCTAAAATTTTACCCCAAGTGATGTCTAAGTGGAAATACTCCCTGGAACAAGGGAAGGAATTTGAAATGGTTTTTCCTATTCGGGGTGCGGATAATACTTTTAGGCAATTTCTTACCCGCGTACTCCCGGTTTATGACGATAAGGGGAATATTGCCAAATGGTTTGGTAGCAATACCGATATCACGGATCATGTAAGGGCGCAAAAAAAGCTGGAGGAAAGCGAAAAAAAATTCCGACTGCTCGCCAATTCACTTCCGCAGCTTATTTGGATAGCCGATCCCAAAGGCAACCTCAATTATTTTAACAAATCCATGATGGAGTATTCTGGATTGTCACTAGATCAAATCAAGAATGGAGGGTGGTTGCAGATCGTACATCCAGATGACAGGACTAAAAACATTAAAATTTGGGAAGACTCCATAGCCACTGGTGAAGATTTTATGATAGAGCATCGTTTTCGTAGGTTCGACGGTACATATCGTTGGCAATTAAGTAGGGCAAAGGCACAGCGGGATGATAGGGGGAAAATACAAATGTGGGTTGGTAGCAGTGCCGATATACAAGACCAAAAAGTTTTTAGGTACGAACTGGAAAGACAGGTCAGGGAACGTACCGCCGAGCTGGTGGAACTGAATGAAACCCTTAAAAAAAGTGAGCAGCGTTATCACTTAATGGTGGAAGAAGTTCAGGAATATGCCATACTATACTTAAACCGCGAGGGTATCGTGGAAAATTGGAATACAGGCGCCGAAAAAATAAAAGGGTATAAAGCAGAAGAAATAATAGGTAAGAGTTTTTCCAATTTTTATACAGAAAAGGATAGAAAGGTTAAGCTTCCCCAAAAATTATTGCGCTTGGCCGCAACAGATGGTAAGGCGGTGCAGCAAGGCTGGCGGGTTAGGAAGGATAATAGTTTGTTTTGGGCAAGTGTTGTTATTACCGCCATTCATAACGAGCAAAATGAAGTGATAGGTTTTTCTAAGGTAACGCACGACTTAACGGCAAAAAAGGAAGCCGATGATGCGCTGAGGGAAAAAAAGATGGAACTGGAACAAAAGAATATAGAGCTTCAGAAAATGAACAAGGAGCTCCAATCCTTTGCCTATATTTCTAGCCATGATCTACAAGAGCCGTTAAGAAAGATACAAACCTTTGCTTCTCGAATTATTGAAAAAGATATGGATACCCTTTCCGAAAATGGGAAATTTCTGTTCAATCGGATGCAACTCTCTGCAGAACGGATGCAGTCGCTAATCGACGATTTATTGGCCTATTCGCGGACACACAATATGGAGGGCGATTTTAAGAAAACCAATCTCAGTGATATAATAGAGGATGTTAAGCAGGACCTTAGTGAAGAGCTCCTTCAAAAGAATACAACTATTGAACTTGATGGGATAGCTGTGGTCAAGGTTATTCCTTTTCAGATGAAACAACTTTTTTATAATCTAATAAGTAATTCGTTAAAATTTTCTAAGCCTAATGTAGCCGTAGAGATCACTATTAAGAGTGACCTTGTAACGGACAAGGGCACGGAAAGAGAAGATAATCAGGTGGACAAGACTTACTGCCGTATTGTCTATTCGGACAATGGGATTGGATTTGATCAGAAATATAGCGAAAGGATATTTGAATTGTTCCAGCGGCTCCACGGTAAGACAGAATACCCTGGCACGGGAATAGGGCTAGCCATTATAAAACGCATTGTAGAAAATCATAGCGGCATGGTCACGGCAAGGGGTGAATTGGGCAAGGGTGCAACCTTTGAGATACTACTTCCGATGGAGAGTAAATAAGTGATAGTATTTTTTTTTTTTTTGGAATAATTTCAGGGTAAAGCAACTATAAGAAGAACTTGGTTCAACATAATCCAGATTATGGAATATGGGACTGAGGGGAGACAGGCAAGGCCTGTGCAAATTGTAATAAAGAGGAAGAACAATACCTTTGTAACTGGGATATTAAGTAAATACCAAAAATGTACTGGGCTCCTTAGTGCCAAGGGGGGCATTTTTCAACGGTTTTAGCGATTGATATAAGATTGTTTTTAATTGATTGAAGGAGTTGGGCTTCTTAATATATTGGTTGGCACCGCCTTCTTTTAATTGATCTACCTGATGTGGGATATACGATGTAGAGTATATTATTATTTTGATATCCGAAAACTCAGGGATATTACGAATGTCGGACAGGCATTCAAATCCATCCATTAATGGCATGTGTAGGTCTAAAAAGATGGCTCTGGGTAAAGGATTGTCCGATAGCAATTCTGCCATTAAATCAACACCGTTGCCAAATTGTTGAACCAATGTTTCTATGGGTAGGTTCTTTAAAGCGTCCATAAATAATTCACGGTCATCTTTGTCGTCGTCCGC
>JBFHGV010000318.1:0-4786 GCA_041582955.1 Arenibacter sp. | reverse complement strand
GATGGTCCTAGAAATGAAAGAGGATATCTAACCAATGTGTTGTTCCACGAACAGGGCCACGCAGAAAAAATCTATAAATTCAAAGGTGAAATTGAATCCATGATCAATTTTCTTTGGGTAGCTGTTCATAACAAAAAATATGGAGTAGAGTTGAATAAGGCTTTTGAAGAATCGTTTAACGGCTACGGGATATCCCATACTATAGAAGAAGCGGCCATTAGTTGGATGATCACCGAAAATTTTAGATTAGGCAACCCCATGAGTTCCCAAACCCGGGATTACCGCCAAGAGTTCTCATACCAACCTAGAGGTCACGCAAAATATGCTGATTTGGTGCGACTTATTAACTGGGAAGCCATAGAGGATTTCTACGCCAATACCAGTAAAATGTGGGATAGAGGAGAAATAAATTATTCCTACCCCAATCGCGTAAACGAGATTCCTACAGATGACAGAATATTAAGAATGTCCCAAGCTGCTGGTTATGATTTGAGACCGCTTATTCATTTTTGGGGTATTCATCCAATAGACTTTAAAAGCTTGGAAGCGGAAATACAAAACAGTAATTTAAAAAAATCTACCGCTATTTACGATCAGTTATCATATTACAAAACCATAGTCCCTATGGATAACACCGCCTTTAGGAATTTTGGATTGGAAGACTTTTCTGAAACTAAAATTCAAAAAAGTTCTTATCATGACCATGTTTCCCAAAGTTACTACCCAGGCTTCCTTAAGAAATGGTGGGATGATTACAATGAACCGGAAGGACGGGCTGCTGTAAATCAAATACAACGTATTTTAGACCTGTACTTCCCTGAAGGTAGACCGGAAATGGATAATTCATCCTGTCTCGAAATCAAACCTCATGCAGTGAAATCCAGTGCACCAACAAGCCCAGAAAACACTTTGGATAATAACCCTGCCACAAAATGGACCGCTAAAGGCGATGGTGAATACCTGCTTTACGATTTAGGAGAGCTTTATGAGCTTTGTGACGTAGAGATTAACTTTGGAAATGGACAGTCTAGGTTCAATTATTTTGATATAGAAGTTTCTAGGGACAATAAAACCTTTATGGCTGTAAAACAAGGTTTGTCCAGCTCCAAGACCTCAGCTACATTTGACACCTATTCTATTTCTAGAAAAGCACGTTATGTGAAGATTATTGGTCGTGGAAATGAAACTGATGACCAGAATAGTATAAGTGATGTGAAGTTCTATTTTAATCAAAAAAAATAACACACATAAGTAAATTAAAAACAAGGGGCTATTTGCCCCTTGTTTTTTTAAGACCAAAATACTTCCAATTTCTGTATTATTGGTTAGGGCCAGGAAGATTAATCGTATTAAACAAACCCATTGGTCCAACAAAAATTAAAACACGGCATCAATTAACAACAACACATTATGTATTTAAAAAAACTAATATGCTGCGCAATCTTCCTTACCGGGAATTTTTTGATTGCCCAATTTAATACAGCTCAGCCAACCCTGTCCAAAACCACACAGGCTTCTTTTGACCCCGCCACGGTACTTTGGTACAATCAACCTGCAACCAAATGGGAAGAGGCCCTTCCTGTTGGAAACGGACGCTTGGGGGCAATGGTATACGGTAAATATGATGAGGAGATCATACAGTTCAACGAAGACACCTATTATACTGGAGGTCCTTATAATAGTGTGGTAAAAGGAGGCTATAAGAAATTGCCAGAAATACAAAAGCTTATCTTTAATGGCGAACCCATAAAGGCCCACAAGCTATTTGGACGTACTATGATGGGGTATCCCGTGGAACAAATGAAATACCAGTCCATGGCCAACCTACATTTGTTCTTCTCAAATGACAGCGTTGAACATTACAAAAGATCCTTGGACCTTAAGACTGGAATTGTTACGGATACCTATACGGTTAACAACGTAAACTACACCAAGGAGGTATTTGCCTCGGCCATAGACCAGACCATAGCCATCCGTATTACTGCTGATCAACCCGGTAGTATTACCTTTGATGCCGAACTTAGAGGTGTCAGGAATTCCGCCCACTCCAACTATGCTACGGACTACTTTCAAATGGACGGTATTGGCAAGGGACAATTACGATTAACAGGTAAGTCGGCCGACTACCTAGGCATTGAAGGTAAATTAAAATATGAAGCACAGATCAAGGCCAAGCCAGAAGGAGGTAGCATGGAAATGGATGACACCGTTCTAAGTATTAAAAATGCAGATGCCGTAACCTTATATTTCGTAGCCGCCACAAATTTTGTGAACTATAAGGATGTAAGTGCAGACCAAGAGGCCCGTGTTGCAGACATGCTAACTAAATTGGAAAAAACTACCTTTAGGAAAATTAAAGAAGATGCTTTAAACGACTACAAAGGTTTCTTTGATAGGGTTTCATTAACCTTACCATCCACACCAAGCTCTCTTTTACCAACTGATGAGCGTTTGAGCAATGCCCAAAGCAACCCAGACCCACAGTTGGCTGCCTTATGCTATAATTTTGGAAGATATCTCCTGATATCCTCATCCAGGCCAGGTACACAACCTGCTAACCTTCAAGGAATTTGGAACAACGATATGAACCCTGCCTGGGATTCCAAGTATACCACCAATATCAATATTCAAATGAATTATTGGGCCGTGGAATCCGGTAACCTTTCAGAACTTTCAGAACCCCTGACCACCATGATAAAGGAATTAACGGATCAAGGTTCCCAAGTTGCCAAGGAGCATTACGGAGCCAAAGGCTGGGTATTTCATCAAAACACCGATCTTTGGAGGGTGGCAGCACCTATGGACGGACCTACCTGGGGTACTTTTACCGTTGGAGGTGCCTGGTTAACTACCCATATGTGGGAACACTACCTCTTTACCCAAGACGAGGAGTATCTAAAAGAAATTTACCCCGTTATGAAAGGTTCCGTTGAGTTTTTTATGGATTTCTTGATAGAATATCCCGGTAAAGACTGGTTGGTAACCAACCCGTCCAATTCCCCAGAGAATCCACCTGAAGGAAAAGGGTATAAATATTTTTATGATGAAGTCACCGGTATGTATTATTTCACGACCATAGCCGCGGGCTCTACTATAGATATGCAAGTTTTAAAGGATCTGTTCAGCTATTATGGTTCGGCGTCGGAAATCCTGAACAAGGATACCGACTTTGCAAAAAAAGTTCTTGAGGCTAGGAAACGCTTGGTTCCCTCTCAAATAGGAAAGGACGGTACCCTACAGGAATGGACGGAAGATTATGGCCAAATGGAAAAAAACCATAGGCACGCTTCCCACTTATACGGCCTATATCCAGGCAAGGTAATTTCTGTGAACAAGACCCCAGAATTAATAGAACCCGTGAAAAAGGTTCTGGAACTAAGAGGGGACGGGGCTTCCGGATGGTCAAGAGCTTGGAAAACCAATTTATGGGCCCGTTTAGGTGACGGAGACAGGGCCAATAAGGTTTTTAAAGGCTATTTAAAGGAACAGTGCTTTCCATCCCTATTTGCCATATGTGCCAGACAGTTTCAAGTAGACGGTTCTTTGGGCGTAGCCGCAGGGATTACCGAAATGTTGTTACAATCACATGAAGGATATATAGACCTTTTGCCCGCACTTCCCTCCGAATGGGCCGATGGACATTTTGATGGTGTCTGTGCCAGAGGAGGTTTTGAACTGGATTTTAGTTGGAAGAACAAAGCCCTAACATCTTTGGAAGTTTTATCCAAAGCAGGGATACCATGTAAACTAAAAACAACAAAAAAGATCAAGGTGTACTCTAATGGCAAACAAATCCCTGTAAAAAAACACAAGAACAATATCATAGAGTTTAACACCACAAAAGGAAAAACCTATACTATTAGCGGACTATAAACAGGCTACAGCCGTTTAGTCCCAGGTATAAACCTTGGTAAAAAAAAGAATGGTCCTTTGGGAAACTATCCCTAAAGGACCATTCTTTTTAATAACACCTCATTGCTTGGATCATTCCTCATGGAAAGAAATAACCTTTCTTTTAACTAGGACCCCACTACCTACTTCATCAAAAAAGAAATTGCAAAACCCATATAAACAGAAAGTATATGGAGCAATATCACTTCCCTCAAATTATAATCAATACTCCTTTAGCTTAGGTTAATATAAACCTAAAAAACACCTCAACACAACTCCAACTTCCTTGCTAAATACACCAAATTCCATACATCGCGCATCTTTAAACCAATAGAATTAAATCTTATTGTTATTCATATTTGAATTTTCTGAATACTTGTTGAAATAGTATAGGTTAAAGCTAAGATACGTAGCTAATGCTCAATTAAATTTTGATAATTTGAGCTAATTATTAAATCTTATACCAATAAGATTGATGAAATTGAAAGAAATTTCAAAAATTATTGATTATCCCAAATGCTAAGTCAATTTGGTTGTATGTAATGGCTAATTGAATTAATAGATATAAAAAACTCTCATTTACTTTAATATGAAAAGCAGAATCATATCCTTTGTTGGGTTGTTCATTGTGTTCAGTACATGTCTTAACTGCTCCTCCAAAAAGGAATATCAGGGCATCTGGAATTATGAAATTTTAATGCCAGAGCAGACTTCTTACTCGGGAACCTTTAAACTCATAAAAGACAAGGAGGGCTATACCGGAAGCATGGTATCCCATGATTTAAGTGATAGCAGTATCCAAAATATCACTTTGGTGGGAAACAGCATGACTATGGACATTGAGCTTAACCATAAGCTTATAAGCATAAGCGGTGAATTTAAAGCGGACAGCTAT
>JBFHGV010000317.1:0-4799 GCA_041582955.1 Arenibacter sp. | reverse complement strand
GTAGAAGTTTTTCTTCGTGATGCCCGATTTCCCTATTCTGTAGGGTACGGTTTGACCGAAACAGCCCCCTGTCTGGCTGGAGATGTCCCTTCCCGTTCTGTTTACAGGGCCATAGGGAAAGCCTTCCGCGATGTGGAACTCCGCATTGCCGATGTCAGTCCCGAAACAGGACACGGAGAAATTCAGGCCCGGGGACCAAATATCATGGCCGGGTATTACAAGGATGAAGAAAAAACCAGTGAAGTAATAAAAGACGGCTATTTCCATACCGGTGATATTGGGGAAATAGATTCGGACGGATTCCTAAAGATTACCGATAGGAAGAAGGAGATGTTCAAAACCTCTGGAGGGAAGTACGTAGCCCCACAGTTATTGGAAAACCGATTTAAACAATCCAGATTTATAGAACAAATTATGGTAGTTGGTGAAGGCGAGAAAATGCCAGCAGCCATTATACAGCCCGATTTTGAATTTTTACGTAGTTGGGCCCATAGACATAATATCTCAGTTGGGGATGATGAGAATCTGGTAAAAAATGAAAAAGTAATCGCAAGGATTCAGGAAGAAGTGGATCTGGCCAATGATAGTTTTGCCAAATGGGAAAAAGTGAAACAATTTAGGCTAACTCCAGATGTCTGGAGTATAGAAGAGGGACACCTCACTCCCACCCTAAAACTAAAACGTAAAATAGTTAAGGAAAAATACTTAGCGTTGTATAATGATATTTATGGCCAATAGTATAATGTAGTTAATTTAAGAAACAGCTTCTAGGATTAGAGGCTGTTCTATTTTAGTAACTTTTTTTATTGTTTTACTATGCATGCATAGTAAATTTTGTTATCTTTGAGACAACCAACAAAGAAACATGAAAGATATTACAATAGATTATGCTCTTAGGGCTACCTGGCAGGCGGTGACCAAGATGTATAATGAAGAAGCCAGGAAATTTGGGAGCACCATGGCAGTAGGCTTTACCTTGCTGAGTATAGATCCCAAAACGGGTACGCCTTCCACTGCATTGGGGCCTAAAATGGGCATGGAAGCTACCAGTTTGTCAAGGATACTTAAAAGTATGGAGCAAAAGGGACTTATAGAGCGCAAACCCAATCCAAATGACGGTAGAGGTGTATTAATTCACCTTACAGCTTTTGGACTGGAAAAAAGGAACGACTCCAAGGCTACGGTCTTGCGATTTAATGAAGCGGTACGGGAACATGTGTCCGATGAAAAGTTGGATACCTTTTTTGAGGTGACTGACATTATTAATCATCTTATTGCTGAAAAGAAAATCTATTAAAATTTAAAAAACTAATTAATACGTTTTTATTGATGAACAAACACATTAAAAAAGTAGCAGTTATTGGTTCGGGTATTATGGGAAGTGGTATTGCTTGCCATTTTGCCAATATAGGAGTTGAAGTATTGCTTTTGGATATTGTTCCCAGGGAACTCAACGATAAGGAAAAGGCCAAGGGGCTTACCTTAAAGGATAAGGTGGTAAGAAACAGATTGGTAAACAATTCCCTTGCGGCAGCCTTAAAATCCAAACCCTCCCCTATTTATCATCAAAGCTTTGCCCAAAGAATTACTACAGGCAATCTGGAAGACGATATTGCCAAAGTAGGACAGGTAGATTGGATCATTGAGGTAGTTGTAGAACGATTGGACATTAAGAAATCTGTTTTTGAAAACCTTGAAAAATACAGGTCGGCGGGTACTTTGATTACCTCTAACACCTCTGGTATTCCCATCCAATTTATGAGTGAAGGCCGAAGTGAGGATTTTCAAAAGCATTTCTGCGGAACCCATTTCTTTAACCCGGCCCGATATTTAAAACTTTTTGAAATTATTCCCGGGCCCAAGACCTCTCCAGAGGTGTTGGAGTTTTTAAATGGTTACGGAGAACGATTTTTGGGAAAAACCACTGTAGTGGCCAAGGATACCCCGGCATTTATAGGCAATAGAATTGGTACTTTTGGAATAATGAGTTTGTTTCATGCGGTTCAGGAAATGGACCTAAGTGTTGAGGAAGTGGATAAGCTTACTGGACCGGTCATTGGGAGGCCTAAATCGGCCACTTTTAGGACAGTTGATGTGGTGGGGTTGGACACTTTGGTCCATGTTGCCAATGGTATTGCAGAAAACTGCAAAGACGATGAAAGTCGGAATATGTTTAAACTTCCGGACTTTATTGACAAAATGGTGGAAAGTAAATGGTTCGGTAGTAAAACAGGACAAGGATTTTATAAAAAAGAGGGTCGGGAGATCCTGGCACTGGATTTAAAATCAATGGAATACCGACCTAGAAAAAAAGCCAGTTTTTCTACCCTAGAGCTTACCAAAACCATAGAAAATGTGGTTGATAGGTTTAAGGTTTTAGTGGGCGGAACGGACAAGGCCGGTGATTTTTATAGAAAGACATTCTCTTCCTTATTTGCATATGCCTCCAACAGGATTCCCGAAATAACGGGGGAACTCTATAAAATAGATGATGCCATGAAGGCAGGTTTTGGATGGGGACACGGTCCGTTTGAAATTTGGGATGCCATAGGTGTTGAAAAGGGCATAGAAATGATGAAGAAGGAGGGCTTTCAGCCTGCAGACTGGGTGGCCCAAATGCTTGCTTCCGGAAATAAAACCTTTTACTCCGTTAAGGATGGTGCCACCTATTACTATGATATTCCCCAAAAGGATATGGCAAAAATTCCTGGTCAGGATTCTTTTATCATATTGGATAATATTAGGAAATCCAAACAGGTATGGAAAAATTCCGGAGTGGTAATAGAAGATTTGGATGACGGAATTCTGAACGTTGAATTCCAATCTAAAATGAACACCATTGGCGGGGATGTGTTGGCCGGACTCAACAAGGCAATTGATCTGGCAGAAAAGGATTTTCAAGCTTTGGTGGTAGGGAACCAGGCTCCTAATTTTTCTGTTGGAGCCAATATAGGCATGATATTTATGATGGCGGTTGAACAAGAATATGACGAGTTGAATATGGCCATAAAAATGTTCCAGGATACTATGATGCGCATGCGCTATTCGGCCATCCCTACTATTTCAGCTCCTCACGGAATGACCCTAGGTGGTGGCTGTGAACTGTCATTACATGCCGATAAGGTAGTAGCCGCTGCCGAGACCTACATTGGATTGGTAGAATTTGGAGTTGGGGTAATCCCCGGAGGCGGAGGATCCAAGGAAATGGCATTGAGAGCCTCAGACACTTTTAGGAAAAACGATGTGGAATTAAATGTACTGCAGGAATATTTCCTCACTATTGGTATGGCCAAGGTGTCAACATCTGCCTATGAGGCCTTTGATATGGGGGTACTGCAAAAAGGAAAGGACATTGTGGTGGTCAACAAAGATCGGCAGATTGCTACCGCCAAAGCCTATGCCAAACTAATGGCAGAACAAGGATACACCCAAGCTTCAAGACGTAAAGATGTAAAGGTATTGGGGAAACAGGCCCTGGGAATGTTCCTAGTAGGAACGGATGCTATGGAAGATAGTAACTATATAAGTGAACACGATCATAAAATAGCCAACAAATTGGCCTATGTAATGGCGGGAGGCGACTTATCGGAACCTACCATGGTTACGGAGCAATATTTATTGGACCTGGAACGGGAAGCATTTCTGTCGCTCTGTACGGAAAGAAAAACCTTGGAACGTATTCAACATATGCTGAAAACAGGAAAACCGCTACGGAATTAGAAATTCACGGGAATTGCACCTGTTGGAAGCATATAATTTTAAGCGATTGAAATTTGGCAAGTAAGGATGAAACTTGTGTGGAATAATATAAAATCAATACAAAAAAATGAAACAAGCATATATAGTAAAGGCATATAGGACAGCAGTTGGGAAGGCACCTAAAGGTGTGTTCAGGTTTAAGAGAACTGATGAACTGGCTGCCGAGACCATCGATTTTATGATGAAAGAATTGCCACAACTGGACAAGAAACGTATTGATGATGTGATTGTGGGCAATGCTATGCCAGAAGGATCACAAGGGCTTAATATGGCTCGTTTAATTTCCTTGATGGGGCTGAATATAGTTGATGTACCTGGAGTTACGGTAAACAGATTCTGTTCTTCGGGAATAGAAACCATTGGTATAGCTACCGCGAAGATCCAAACAGGGATGGCAGATTGTATTATTGCGGGAGGGGCAGAAAGTATGAGCGCGGTGCCCATGACTGGATACAAAACAGAACTTAATTATGACCTGGCCAAAGCTGGTCATGAGGATTATTACTGGGGCATGGGAAATACCGCCGAAGCAGTTGCGAAACAGTTTAATGTTTCTAGGGAGGACCAGGATGAATTTGCTTTTAACTCTCACATGAAAGCCTTAAAGGCCCAGGCAGAAGACAGGTTTCAGAGTCAGATCGTACCAATAGAAGTAGAACAGACCTATGTGGATGAAAATAATAAAAAGGCCACTAGAAAGTACACGGTGAACAAAGATGAAGGTCCCAGAAAAGGGACCAGCTTGGAGGCTTTGGCAGGCCTGCGTCCTGTTTTTGCCGCAGGAGGAAGTGTAACGGCAGGTAATTCATCCCAAATGAGTGACGGCGCTGCCTTTGTTCTGGTGATGAGCGAAGATATGGTCAAGGAACTGAACTTGGAACCCATAGCCCGTCTGGTAAATTATGCGGTAGCTGGGGTAGAGCCCCGAATTATGGGAATTGGCCCCGTAAAAGCTATCCCAAAAGCATTGAAGCAGGCCGGACTAAAACAGGAGGAGGTGGAGTTGATTGAATTGAATGAAGCTTTTGCTTCCCAGTCCT
>JBFHGV010000316.1:0-4811 GCA_041582955.1 Arenibacter sp. | reverse complement strand
TATATCCATCAATAAATTCATTGCCAAGGTGGCAAGTGACTACCATAAACCCAATGGGCAAAAAACCGTTAACCCTGAAGAGGTACTGGCCTTCCTGGAACAGCTGGAAATACGAAAGTTCTATGGGGTAGGGAAGGTTACGGCCGATAAAATGTATCACCTTGGCATTTTCACCGGTAAGGACCTAAAGAGCAAAAGCCTTGAGTTTTTACAACTACATTTCGGAAAGAGTGGTGATTACTATCATCAGGTGGTAAGGGGAATACACAATAGCCCTGTAAAGCCCAATAGAATTCCCAAGTCGGTTGGCGCAGAACGCACATTTAATGAAAACCTTAGTAGTGAAATCTTTATGCTAGAGCGTTTGGAGCATATCGCCATAGAACTGGAAAAGCGTCTAAAAAAGTCCAAAATCTCCGGAAGAACCGTTACCCTAAAAATAAAGTACAGTGATTTTACCCTTCAGACACGCAGTAAGACCCTCCCATATTATATTGCCGAAAGATCCTTGATCTTGGAAACCACCAAGGAGCTGTTATACCAAGACCGACTAAATAACTCGGTCAGACTATTAGGCATCTCCATATCCAATCTAAATACCGATAAAAACAAACCCGTGGAACAGCAGTCCTTTTCGGTACAATTAAAGTTTGATCTCTAACAATAAAAAAACCTGGCCGGTATGCCTACCGGCCAGGTTTTTAAAATAATTAATATACACTCTAAAAGCTACAACTTTCTATTTCAGAAACCCTAAGGGTATTTACCATCCCTTTGTCTTTAATGGGCATGGCCGCCAAGCTCACCAACATATCCCCAACGTCCAAATATCCTTTCTCACAGGCTATCTTGTTAACGTCCTCTATAGTTTCGTCCGTAGAAACAAACTTATCGTAATAAAAGGCCTTTACCCCCCATAGAAGGTTGAGCTGGGTCAAGATTCTTTTATTGGAAGTAAACACCAATATATGTGCTTTTGGTCTCCATGCCGATATTTGAAATGCCGTATACCCGCTATTGGTCAAGGTAGAAATGGCACTGGCCTCAATCTCATTGGCCATAAGTGCGGCATGATAACAAATAGACTTGGTAATATATCTATTGGTCCTAACGTGTGGGGGTTCATGAGGTACTTTTATCAATTCTGAATTCTCCACACTTTCCAGAATACTGGACATTTTCTCTATAACCTGTACGGGATAGTTTCCAACAGAAGTTTCTCCAGAAAGCATAACGGCATCTGCACCGTCCATTACAGAATTGGCCACATCATTTACTTCTGCACGGGTAGGGGTAAGACTGGTAATCATTGTCTCCATCATTTGGGTTGCAATAATCACTGGTATACGTGCCTTTTTTGCCCTTAACACCAATTGTTTTTGAATCAAAGGTACTTCTTGGGCCGGAACTTCAACACCTAAGTCTCCCCTTGCCACCATTAATCCATCGCAATAGGCCACAATTTTGTCTATGTTCTCTACCGCCTCCGGTTTTTCTATCTTGGCAATGATCGGAATTTTATGTTCTGAATGCTCCTTAATAATATTTTGCAGATCTATAAGATCCTGACTAAATCTCACAAAGGACAGGGCTATCCAATCAACATTTAGGGAAATGGCAAAAATAGCGTCCTTAATGTCTTTTTCGGTAAGGGCGGGTAAGGAAATATTGGTGTTGGGCAAGTTAACCCCTTTTTTGGACTTCAATGGGCCTCCTTGTATTACTTTTGCCTTTACCTCGTCCTTTCTATTGGTAGACACTACCTCAAACATCAACTTCCCGTCATCTAATAGGATGCGCTCTCCCGCTTTAACATCTTGGGGGAAATTGGTATAGTTCATATATACTTTCTCTGCATTTCCTTCAAATGGTTCGCCGGTAACAAAGGTGATCTCATCACCTGGTGCTACCACAACTTCTCCAGCCATTACCCCAACCCTTAGTTTTGGGCCTTGTAAATCGGCAAGGATAGAGGTATAGGTGCCCATTTCATCACTTAATTCACGAATCATCTGTACGCGTTCTGCAACGTCGTTATAATCAGCATGGGAAAAGTTGATTCTAAAGACATTCACTCCAGCCTCAATCATGTCCTTAAGAACACTCTTCTTACTAGTAGCCGGCCCTAAGGTTGCCACTATTTTTGTCTTCTTTTTTGTTGGCATTATGTTAAAATATTAAATTATTTTTAGATTTTAGTTTTGTTGCATCCACCAGATAGGCCGTAATGACCTTAGGTATTGATAGGACGGATTTTAAAATATTCCCTTCTACGTCCAGTTCATCGTGTTCTATTTTCAAAAAGTAGTCTACATCCCTATATTCCGGAATCAAACGATAGGAGGTAAACGAGGGCTGGTCTTGGAAAAGGGTTCCTAATCCCGGTTCTGCCTCCTTTCTATCCTTGTTCACAACAAGGGTATAATAGCGATCATTTATTTCATCTGTCCACACAAAAATTGGAAAAGACCCATTTTGCGAAACTTCTATATCCTTCACAGCCCTCTTTAATCTTGTTTTTAGACAGGAATTAAGTGCGTAGACCAGCATATGATCTTCTATACTGCTGTGCAGAGCGATTAAGGTAAACGTTTCTTCATAAAAGTCTTCCGAAATTTTGTGTATCGCTGCCATACTTTCCGTGAAAGGCGTAAATATAGGATTAATAACGAAACCAGCCTAGTGCATTCCAGCATATCAGCTATGTGAACCCCACGAAAACGTTGGAGTTTAAGGTTTTTTTAATGCAGTTTTAACATTGCGGGAGTGCTTTTGCGAACATGCGCCCCAAACAGCATCTTATGTCCCCTCTCCCTTAGATTTTTCTATGCGGTCCTGCATGGCAAAATAGGCCCTTTTGGAAGCTCTTTCTTCCGCCTTCTTTTTGGATGTTGCCCTGGCCTTTGCCACAACCTTACCATTAATGGACAATTTTACGGCAAAATGCTTTATGACATCCTTTCCCGTATCCTCATAAATATCATAGTTAAAAGACTTCTTTTGCTTTTGGCACCATTCTATGACCAAGCTCTTGTAGCTTATAACCTTCCCTTCCAATTGTTCTATATCCACATAAGGCTTTATAATCCTTTTATCTATGAACTTCTCACAATATTTGTATCCTCTGTCCAAGTATATGGCGCCCACCAAGGCTTCAAAAACATTGCCATGAATATTGTCCCCAAAACGAGATTTGGGAATCCTGCTTTCCACAAAATCAATTAGTTTTAGCTCCTTTCCCAGTTCGTTTAGGTGCTCCCTACTTACGATCTTGGACCTCATTTTGGTGAGATATCCCTCATCCCCATCAGGAACCTTACTGTATAAATGCTTGGAAATTATGGTACCCAACATGGCGTCTCCCAAAAATTCCAAACGTTCATAATTCATAGGGTGACCTTTTTTATCCTTTCTATTGGCAGAACGATGCACAAACGCTTTTTGGTAAAATTCCAGGTTTTTAGGCTTAAATCCCAAAATTTTTTTCATTCCCAAAAAAAAATCCCCATCCTTTTTTGAATGGGAATTAAATAAATTGGAAAAAGCGTTCATATTAAAAATTAACTGATTTTTTTAAATATCACACATGCATTATGCCCTCCAAATCCAAAAGTATTGCTCAAGGCAACGTTCACTTCCCGTTTCTGAGCTTTGTTAAGGGTAAGGTTTAATTTAGGGTCTATATTCTCATCTACCGTACTATGGTTTATAGTAGGTGGCACCAAACTATGTTCCATGGCCAATATGGAGGCTATGGCCTCTATGGCACCGGCCGCACCCAACAAGTGTCCGGTCATGGATTTGGTAGAGTTAATGTTTATTTTAGGTGCATGATCCCCAAAAACTTGGGTAATCGCCTTTAATTCGGCCACGTCTCCCAATGGTGTAGAGGTTCCGTGTGTGTTTATAGCATCTACGTCCTCGGGTTTCAATCCGGCATCCTTTAAACAATTCTCCATAACCCGTACAACCCCTACTCCGTCTGGATGTGGTGCTGTCATATGATAGGCGTCACTGGACAATCCCCCACCGGCAACTTCGGCATAAATTTTTGCGCCCCTAGCTTTTGCGTGCTCGTATTCCTCAAGAATAAGTGCTCCTGCTCCTTCCCCTAGGACAAAACCATCCCTGGTTGCATCAAATGGCCTAGAAGCTGTTTCAGGGCTCTCATTCCGAGTAGAAAGGGCATGCATGGCACCAAAGCCACCCATACCTGCTATGGTTACCGCAGCCTCACTACCTCCTGTTACGATTACATCGCAATATCCTAAACGAATATTGTTCAAGGCATCTATAATAGCGTTGGCCGAAGATGCACAAGCCGAAACAGTAGTGTAATTAGGCCCCATAAAGCCGTGTTTAATGGAAATATTTCCCGGAGCAATATCGGCAATCATTTTTGGGATAAAGAAAGGATTAAACCTAGGCGTTCCGTCACCTTCGGCGAAATTCAACACCTCGTTCTGAAAAGTTTCCAATCCACCTATTCCTGCCCCCCAGATAACCCCGGTACGGAATTTATCTATTTTATCAAGGTCCAAGCCAGAATCCTTTATGGCCTCATCCGAAGAAATTAAGGCATATTGTGCAAACCTATCCAGTTTACGACCTTCTTTTCTATCAAAATAATCCCCCGAATTGTAATCCTTAAGTTCGCAGGCAAATTTTACTTTAAACTTCTCCGTATCATAATAGGTAACGGGCGCAGAACCGCTTTTGCCGCTCTTTAGGCCCTCCCAGTACTCTTCTATATTCTTGCCAATAGGTGTTAAAGCACCTAGACCGGTAACTACAACTCGCTTTAATTGCAT
>JBFHGV010000315.1:0-4811 GCA_041582955.1 Arenibacter sp. | reverse complement strand
TAGGTATTTTTTTGTACGAAAGTTCCTGTTGATCAAATATTCGTATGCCTTTGTGGTTATGCCCGGAGGCATGGGCACCTTGGATGAGCTTTTTGAATCCATTACCCTGATACAAACCAAGATGATCCAAAATTTTCCTGTGGTCATTTTCGGGTCCGAATACCATAAAGTACTCTGTGAACACATAAGGATTATGGCGGAGAATGAAAGTATAAGCCCTAAGGACATGGAGTTGTTGTTCGTAACCGACTCTGTGGAGGAGATGGCCGAGCACATAAAGACCCATGCTATTGAAAGGTTTAAATTGGTTAAAAAACCTCAAAGACCTAGTTGGTTGTTTGGGGAAGAATAATAAATGAACAAGTATTGCAGCATATCGATTTTGTTATACCTGCTTATATCGCAAGCACTGGCACAAGGGGTACCGGACAGCTTGCCCCAATTTAATCTTGGTAAAATAGCCCAAGTGAACCAAGGTGATAGTTTTATTACTTTTCCCACGGATATTGGCAATTTGGAACCCCTGATGTTCGAGGCCAATGTTAACCCCAGTTTTGTGGTCCGAAAACGAAAGGATTCCAGATTAATGGCCGTACTCACCGCTCAAATTACGATCCGAATGTACAACGAGGAATCTTATCCCGTGAAGACACCTAGCTACATTCCCCAGATTTCCGCCTATTATTTGGTTGGTGCAAAGAATTCAGCAGACCGGTCTACCATCTTTGTAAAAATGGGGCACCATTCCAACGGACAGGATGGGAGTTTTTATAATGACGACGGAAACATCAATCTACAAACTGGAAACTTCGCCACCAATTTTTTTGAAATGGGCTGGTTAAAAACGGACTACAGCAGTAATTTGAAGGCAGAAAAGATATTTAAAACCTCATTGGAAGTGCATCCCAGAAGCTGGATGCTCCAAGAACTGCATGGACAGTATAGTGGATTACGCTGGCACAATGCGTTCTTGGCCTATAAACTTCCTCTGAAAATGGGTCCTAGAGGATCTATAAAAGCCAATTTTTCTTTAAAGGCAGAAACCATGTGGAGCTTGGACAAGCTATACGATTGGGACACCTTCAACATAAAACGTCTTAACGCTAGTGTTACCTTTTACTACCATCCCAAGTTTTTAGAGGATATCGGTTTCTTTGTTCGCTATTACCATGGAATGGATTATTACAACATCTATTTTCAACATCGATTGGATGTGTTTCGCTTCGGTATAATGACTGAATTGCTAAGGTTTTAAACTTAAATGAAAAAGACATGGAGGAAAAGCAGATTATGATCAAAAAAAGTTCGGGGAACCTGGAACCGTTTTCTTCTAGAAAATTGAAAGATTCTTTAAGAAACTGTGATGTATCCAGTGATGAAATCGATTCTATCATCTCGCAGGTAATACCGCAACTATATGACGGGATATCATCCAAAGAAATCCATAATAAGGTTTTTCCCCTATTAAAAAAATACCACAGGATTTCCGCATCCAAATACCGATTAAAAAAAGGCATTTTCGAATTGGGCCCTACAGGATTCCCCTTTGAACGTTTAATAGCCGCACTTTTGATGGAAAAGGGATACCAGGCCAAGGTCAGCGTAGTACTAAACGGGAAATGTGTAACCCATGAAATAGACGTTTTGGCCGAGAAAGACGGGAATACCTATGCCATAGAATGCAAGTTCCATTCCCATCCAAAGGACGTTAGCAATGTAAAGGTGCCATTATACATTAATTCAAGATTTTTGGACGTGCAACAACAATGGAATTCCGACCCCAAGAAGACGACCCATTTAAAGCAAGGTTGGTTGGTTACCAATACCCGATTTACAATAGACGCCGTAAACTACGGCAAATGCATTGGGCTGACCTTATTGAGTTGGGATTACCCCAAGAACAATGGCATGAAAACCAATATAGATGCTTATGGACTATACCCGATCACCGTACTTACTACTTTGACCAAAAAGGAAAAGAATCAGTTGATCTCAAAAAATATCATTTTAGTGAAAGAACTTGTTAGGGCACCCTATTCTTTAAAGGAGCTAGAACTAAACTCAGGAAGAATCAATAATATTCTTTCAGAAGCCGGTCAATTGTGCCGCACAAAATTATAAGTTATGGCAAAGGAAACAAACGGTTTGGCGAAGGAAGATCCAAAAAAAGGGAAACGGCTAAAATATGATGCCCGTGGAGTTCAAACGCTTTTTAGAACGCTTTCTAGAAACCATTACAACTTGCTGAAAATGGCGGATAACAAGGCTAGGATCGTTTTAACTGTGAATTCCATAATTACCTCTTTATTATTGGGCATTCGGTTTATAGATGCCGGAACTATGGGGATAAATATAAATACAGGCACCAAAATATTGGTTATCAGCAGTATGTTGTCTATGATATTTGCTTTGATCTGTATATTGCCGCATAGGTATTTTGGCAAAAAATATAGAAAAAGCGGATATAAAGGCTCCTTGTACGCCGAGAATTTTTCTTCCCTATCCCTGGACGAATTTAAACAGGAATTTGAACGCATAATGGTAAGCGGTCAGAGCGTTTATGATGAAATGGTCACCGACCTTTATTTTTTAGGTAAAATTATTTCTATGAAACAAAAACTTGTGACCATATCCGTAGGCATATTTTTATTGGGCCTAATTGCAACTATTATTTACACACTTAGCACAACGATTTGATAATACTCCGTTTCCAATTAAAGTACCTTTTCCCTCTGTAACAAATGTTGCTGTGGAATAGATTTTAAAGTTTCAAATTTATAGTGGTTAGAATATTTAACATACTGATAATAATCATGTTAAGTATTTGAGCTATGTGCTAAATTTATCTTTAAGTAAATCCAATCGCAATGTCAAAAATAGTTATTCTGGGTGCTGGAATCTCTGGTCATGTGGCCGCAGCACACCTCCGTAGAAAACTCCCCAAAGAACATGAAGTTTTAGTGGTCTCCCCCAATAGTAATTACCAATGGATCCCTTCCAATATTTGGATAGGAATTGGAAGAATGGAACCAAAGGACATTATTTTTCCGTTGGCCCCACTTTACAAAAAGAAAAAAATAGGGTATAAACAGGCAAAGGTGGTTACCTTTCATCCCGAAGGGGATAAGGAAGTGGAAAAACCTTTTGTTATGGTGGAATATGTAACGGAGGACCAAAAAGGGAAACAGGAAAAAGTTACCTACGATTATTTGATAAATGCAACAGGTCCCAAACTGGCCTTCGATATGACGGAGGGTCTGGTACCTGGCACCAACAAGGCCTATTCCGTTTGCACCTACCATCACGCCAACCAGGCTTGGAAGGCTCTTGATGATCTAATTCAGCAGATGAAACAAGGTAAAAAGGCCAAAATATTGATTGGTACCGGCCATGCCAAGTCTACCTGTCAAGGTGCTGCTTTTGAGTACATTTTAAATGTAGAACAGGAATTAAGACGGCACAAGGTCCGGGATATGGTAGAATTGGTCTGGATTGCCAATGAGCCGCATCTGGGAGATTTTGGAATGGATGGGATGCTTTTGAGCTATGGCAACAACATAATGAAGTCGAGCGAAATGGTAGAAATGGTTTTTGAAGATCGTGGCATAAAATGGATCATTGGTGCCGGGGTAAATAAAATTGAAGATGGAGTGGCACATTATGAAACTTTGGATGGGGAATACAATAAGGAAACATACGATTTTGCCATGCTTATCCCCGCTTTTTCTGGCCATGGCTTTAAGGCCTTCGATAAGAACGACCAAGATATTACGGAAAAATTGTTTAAAGGCTTTATGATCGTAGATGCCGACTATACCCCTAAACCCTATGAGGAATGGTCCGTTCAGGATTGGCCGGAAACCTATCAGAATCCTTCCTACCCCAATATCTTTGCCCCTGGCATAGCTTTTGCTCCCCCGCATGCCATTTCAAAACCTAGGGTAAGTAAAAATGGAACGGCTATTTCCCCATCGCCCCCAAGAACCGGGATGCCGTCTGGAATAACAGCGAAGCTGGTTGCAGAAAATATAATAGATACCATTAAGAATGGTAAGACCTCCTTGCATCACCGGGGATCCATGGGCAACATGGGTGCCGCATGTATAGCCTCTGCTGGTTATGGTATGACCAAGGGAAGCGGAATAAGTATAACCACTTTTCCCATAGTCCCGGATTATAATAAGTATCCTGATACTCAAGGACGGCAATTGGGGAAAACCTTTGGAGAGATTGGTTTGGCTGGTCATTGGCTTAAGTTGGCCCTGCACTATGCCTTTCTATATAAGGCCAAAATGAAACCTTTTTGGTGGTTGATTCCCGAATAAAAGGCAACTTTTAATAACTCAAAATCCAATAACCTAAAATGGAAAACATGACACGAAGAATATCAAAATCCAAGCGCTTTTATATGATGAACCCTATTATCCAATTTTTTAAATTCATTTGGTTGAGTATAAAAATAATGTTGATCGTTGCGGGTGGTCACGGGGGCACCAGAAAGGCACAATAAATTATACTGGACCATAATGTGTTTTGCACGGTGTAGTAAATTGAAATCTAATCTGGGCAAAGGAAAATGGTCACCTTGTAATTTATCTTTTCCCTAGTTGAAATTTAGAACACCTTCCAAAAAATAATCTAACCTTCCTTTATATTTCAAAGCTGAGGCTTGTGTAACTTAAGTAGCTGTATATCTGTTTAATATGTTGGATATTGCTTATGTAATTTAAATCTATTGGCAATGAAACTTTTTAGACAAATAAGAATCAATTTATTCATTTTTGGCTTGCCGTTACTGTTGGCAGTGTTCT
>JBFHGV010000314.1:0-4825 GCA_041582955.1 Arenibacter sp. | reverse complement strand
TTCCTTGTTTATATAAACCACACCGGTGGCCTTACCTTCCTCGTTGGTTGTCACCTCGCGGACCATGGCATTGACAAATAAATCTATTTGTCCCCCATTTTTTTGCGCCGGGAATATCAGGCAACTCCCTGCGGAGAAATCGGCATATATCTGGCAAGATCTACCACATTGCCCACAGTAAAAACAAACCCCACGATCCTCATTTATCTTTTTGGTGACCATAGACATTCTGGAAGGGATTACCGGTATGTTCGATTTTTTGGCCGAATCTATATAGTAGAGTTCGTGCAACCTTGGTTTTGGGGCAGGGAGAAAAAATCCGTCCGGTTCATTTTCCAAACCTTCCTTAGAACCAAAAACACCTATCAACTTATCTACTTTATCATAGTAAGGCCTTACATCCTCATAGCCAATAGGCCAGTTTTCACCAAGACCATCTACATCCTTATGTTTAAAATCGCGCTCACTGAATCGCAGTGAAATTCGCCCCCAGTGATTGGTACGCCCGCCCAGCATACGGGAGCGGAACCAAGAAAATTTAGATCCGTTTTTTTGCGTATAAGGCTCCCCATCTATATGCCATCCACCATAAGCGGCATCATATTCCCCAAATGCCCTGGTGGTACTTGCCCCTCTACGTGGGGACTCATAGGGCCATTTTAGTTGTGTTATCTGCTCTGGGTTCTTGGGATCAAAAAATGGACCTGCTTCCACCACTGCCACTTTTAATCCGGCCTCGGATAGAACTTTTGTGGCCATACCGCCACCAGCTCCAGACCCAACTATGATTACATCATAAATAGTTGACGATTCTTTTATCTGCATTTTTCAAAGGATTAATTTTAGGTTCAATATAAGTTTAAAAGGATATTAAATTAAACATTTTTATACGAATAACCTTAGAACTTGCCCCAACAGACCCAAAACCTTCAATAAACGATATTATTCCATTATGTGCCGTGCCCTTGAATACCTTTGCAAATTTGGTTTAGCCCTCTAGTCTTTACCCTCTAACCATTTTGGTCATTGCACTCCTTACAATCTTGGCCATCAAAAATTATTCAACTGCTCCAGGGCTTCCTCGGTTGTGGCTACCGGAAGTTTACAGGTATGGTCCTGGCAAACGTAGATATAGGTCCCGTCATCTGAATAACGTCCTTTAAACAAGGGCAGCTCACTGTTAGCGCTACTCCCAACGATCAAGGTATTGGGCAAATGCCTTTTTTGCAATTCGGACACCAAATTTGGGGCCTCCCTGCCCACCACTGCTATTTCATAATATGGATAGGTTGTCTTAAGCAAAAGGGAATTCCATTTAGAATAATTGTATGCACTCTCTACCAATGCGGGCACTATGGCCGAAAGCATGGTCCTGGCTTTAAGCGTTGCATCCTTGTTATAATCTATATGACCCAAAAGCAGCAGGTTCTCGGCCATCACAGCATTGGGAGACGGAAGTACACCATCATCGGTCTTAATGATTTTGGAGATCAACTCCTTGCTCGAATTAAAAGTGTACATCCCGGACTCCTGGTCGGCAAATTTAGATACGGCGGTTTTGTGAAGATTTTTAGCAAAATCCAAATAGGTCGGATCCAATATTGAGCTGTACAGCTTTAGGGAAGCATTGGCCAAAAAGGCGTAGTCCTCCAAAAACCCGTCGTTCTTCTTACTGCCTTTTTTATAGGTATGCAACAATCCAGATTTACTAAAACTATTCTTTTTCAAGAAACCGAACACCTCTTCTGCCCTATCCAAATAGGAGCTTTGCCCAAAGGCATTATAGGCTTCCACAAGTCCATTGATCAACAGGGTATTCCATGAGGTTATGATCTTATCATCTGTATTGGGCCTGATTCGCTTGCTTCTAGCGGTCAAAATCTTCGCTCTCCACTCTTCCTGATAACTTTCCCAGTCTTCCGTAGATATATTATTTTCCTTGATAAAGTCATCATCACCACTGGTCCTAAAAAGAACATAGGCATCATTTTCCCATATATTGGAAGGTTTTATATTAAAGTACTTGGCGAATAGCTCAAAATCACCTTCCAGAATAGTTTTCAATTCCTCTTCTGTCCAAACGTAATATTTACCTTCTTCCCCTTCACTATCGGCATCAATGGCAGCATAATACCCCCCTTCAGGATTTTTCATCTCCCTATCCAAGAAGGCAATGGTTTCTTCCACCACCTTTTTATACATAGGCTCTTCAAACACTTTATAGGCCTTGGAGTACAGACTTAATAACTGGGCATTGTCATACAACATTTTCTCAAAGTGGGGTATCTTCCACTGGGAGTCCGTACTATATCTATAAAACCCGCCTGCAATATGGTCATAGACCCCGCCCCAAGCTATCCTATCCAAGGTAGTTCTTACAAATTTTTTGGCCTCCACATCTTCGGTCAAAACTGCATAGTCCAATAAAAAATCCAGGTTAACGGGAATCATAAATTTCTGTACGCCTTTATTTCCTCCCCATTCAAAGTCCCAGTTCGCTTTCCAAGTCCCAACGCTCTCTTTTAATACATCACGGTTCAATCCGTCCAAATCAGATACGGGCTGCACCAGATTGACTTCCTGAATGCCTTGAGCCACCATATCTGCATACTCATTGGCTTTTTCAGGGTTCTCCGTATATAATTTACTTATTTCGGACAAGACCTTTTTCCATTGATCTTTGGTGTGATAGGTACCGCCATAAATAGGTTTCCCGTTGGGCAGGGTAATAACGTTCAATGGCCATCCCCCATTCCCCTTTATCAATTGTAAGGCGGTCATGTACACATGATCTACATCGGGCCTTTCTTCCCTATCTACCTTTATGTTGATAAAATTTTCATTCATTAATTTGGCCACTTCCTCATCCTCAAAGGTCTCTTCCTCCATTACATGACACCAATGGCAAGAGGAGTACCCAACACTTACCAAAACCAATTTATTCTCCTTTTTGGCATCTTCCAAGGCTTCCGGACTCCAAGGTCTCCAATTTACCGGATTATGCGCATGCTGCAGCAAATAGGGGCTTGTTTCATCAATAAGGTCATTGGTGTATTTGTGGTCGCTTTTTTGACCCTTTATATCGGCACAGGAAAACAAAAGCATTGCAGACATCAAAAACAGGTTAATACAAGAAAATCCAAAATATAAACGACGCATCATAAATAGTAAAATAACATTAAGCCTTGAAAAATACAACAAATGATTTCAATTGGTATCTTTTTAACACCTACAATAGCACATAATAGCCAATGAACAGGTACTGCATCCTTTGCCCCCCCTTTAACAGTTAAGGTTTTGACGGAGCGGGCTTTTGCTGTTCCAAAAACCATTGGTACAGTTCTTCATTGGCATAGGTCCTATCCCAGGCGTTATGTCCAACTCCTTTATAAACGGTAAAATCTACCTGATATCCCATTTCCTTTAATTTGTCTACCATTTCTATAGATTCCGTAATGGGTATGGATGTATCCTGATCCCCATGATAGACCCTAATGGGCATATCCTTATTTATCCATGAGGCGTAGGGCACCGGAGCCATTCCGCAAACTACTGCAAGGGCTGCAAATTTGTCGGGGTATTGAACTGCCATCTCCCAGGCCGCTCCCCCTCCCCTACTTAGTCCCGTAAGGTAAATCCTGTTTTTATCTACTTTATTGTTTGCTGTTATGGCATCTAGAAGCTGATTTACCGCCCTGGTATTCCACCACATTTTAGGATGTGGATTCTGAGGTGCCAAAATTAAAAAAGGAAATTTCTTGCCACGGGCAATAAGCTTGGCAAGACCATTGTCTTTAAAAGCTTTCAGCTCCGCCCCTGCTTCCCCTCCTCCATGAAGAAAAAGTAACAATGGAAACTTTACCTCTGGATCTACCCCATAATTCTCTGGATAGTACAACTGATATTTCAAGGTTTCGGAAGTAGTTATATCCAATTGTGAATTTATAAGTTTTGCGGAAGACTGGGAAGCACAGCCCTGAAAAATAAACAGGCCGCAACAAAATAGGGCAACAACTTTCATATATTGTTCAATAGGTTTTATTCCTTCATTTAAATCAAGATCCGGCTTTACCGATACCTTGAGTATATAAAAAACTAAATTGAGAAAATTTAAACGAAAACCTTGAGCTTATTTAATTTATTTAACATTCCGTTTTATACATCACACAAAAACCAAAAGCAACGTTATAAAAAATAAAAAAAACTTACTTTTCCGGTTTTCGAATTACCTTAGTACTTTTGTCCTATTACTGTAAACGAATTTGAATGAAGAAAGTTATCACCTTTGGGGAAATCCTCCTAAGATTGTCCACCGAAAGACATCTTCGGTTTTCGCAAGCCACAAATTTTAATGCTACCTATGGTGGCGGGGAGTTTAACGTTGCCGTTTCCTTGGCCAATTATGGTTTGGAAACAGAATTTGTTACCCGTCTTCCCAAGAACGACATAGGGGACTGTGCCCTGCAAGAAATTAGAAAACAAAATGTATCCACCGCCAATATACAGTTCGGAGGCGATCGTTTGGGCATTTATTTCCTGGAAACCGGAGCGGGGACCAGGGGAAGCAAAGTGGTATATGACCGTGCCAGTAGTGCCATTGCCGAAATAGAGCCCAATAGTATTGACTGGAAATCCATTTTTAAGGGTGCCGATTGGTTTCATTGGAGCGGGGTAACGCCGGCCATATCCAGTAATGCTGCAGCGGTATGCCTTGAAGCCGTAAAGGCTGCCCACGCTATGGGCATCACTATTTCCTCGGATTTAAACTATCGTTCCAAATTGTGGAAATACGGCAAGGAACCAAAGGATATTATGCCCGAGCTTT
>JBFHGV010000313.1:0-4829 GCA_041582955.1 Arenibacter sp. | reverse complement strand
TTTTTCTAAGCGTGTGTCTGGAAAAGCTGCAAACATCTCTATTTTGTTTAGTGTTGTTTCATACTTGGTTACACTGTATGTCATTAAACCCAATATCAGTTTCTTGCACCTTATGGGCATATTGTTCGTATTAACTATTGTAATAATGTTTGTTGTTAGCCAATTTGCACCAAGGGAAACAGACTACAGTCAAGAATATACGAGGCAAGTTGATATTACCCCTTGGAAGTATTTAAAACCAATAGGGTTTTCTATTTTGGCTGCAGTAATTGGGATTTATGTTTATTTGTCCTAATGGATCCTTAATTTCTAGTCTTTGCTGTTATTTATGGATTGAATAGTGATGGCCATTCTTTGCTTTAGTAACGAGAGTTGATCATTTATATATTAGTGGATAGGACAAAAGTTACCTGTGATTGAATGATAAAATGTGACTGAATACGGTTTGCATCCAAATTAATTTGAATTTTGGGATATTCTTGTCGAAAATTTGGAATATTTTCCTAGGGTTATTCCATTTCCGACTACTATATTATTTGATAATTTTCTACAAGTGTTAAATTTACACGTTTATTGATAATATACTTGGTCATGTGGATTTTATTTTATTTATTTGTTAGTGTTATAATTACACTTGTAATAAACTAAACTAACTGATATGACAAAAAACCAATCCTTAAATTCAAACAAAATTAGGCCTTCAAAAAAGCTTTGTGGGCTGCTATTGTTGTTTTGCCTAGTTTGTGTCCATGCGTTTGCACAAGAGGTAAAAACTATTGAGGGGACTATTAGGGCGGCGGCCGACGGGATCCCTTTATTCGGTGTTAATATTGTGGTTAAGGGTACCACAATTGGTGCAGTAAGTGATTTTGATGGAAATTATTCCTTTCAAGCTGGAAGCAACGCCGTACTAGTTATTTCTTATTTGGGCTTTGAAACCCAGGAAATTAGTGTTGAAGGGCAGACCACCGTTGATGTATCCTTAGTAGAGGACTCTGCTAAATTGGATGAAGTAGTGGTGGTTGGTTACGGTTCCCAGAAGAGAAGTGATATTTCTGGTTCAGTATCACAGATAGAACAAAAGGAAATTGCAAAAAATCCTACTCCCAACCTTAGTAATGCCCTGGTCGGGCAAGCGCCCGGTATAATTGCTACACAGCGATCCGGTGAACCTGGGAGGGATGGTTCTAATATATTTATAAGAGGTATTGGTACTACCGGTGATGCATCACCTATATATGTAATAGATGGAATTGTACGCTCTTCCAGGGATTTTTCCCAATTAAACGCGAATGAAATAGAGTCCTTTGCTATCCTTAAAGATGCTGCAAGTGCCGCGGTTTTTGGAATGCGTGCAGGTAATGGTGTTATTTTGGTCACTACAAAAAGGGGTAAGGCAGGAAGAATGCAAATCAATTTTTCTTCCAGTCTCGGGGTTCAAGAGCGAACGAGAGATCCTGAGTATCTAAAATCATATGAATATTCAACGCTTTATAATGAAGCCTTGATCAATCAAGGAGAGGATCCTATTTATTCGGAAGACGACCTTCAAAAGTTTAGAGATGGCAGTAGTCCGGATACTCACCCTGATGCGGATTGGTATTCAGTGCTGAACAAGACTGCTTTGGTGAAAACCCACAATATATCTGCAAGTGGGGGGTCGGAAAAGGTGCAATACGCAGCTTCGTTCGGAACTTTAGATCAGGACGGAATTATTCCTGCGGACAATTTTAAGAGATATAATTTTCGATCTAATATTGACGCGGCGGTAACAAATACGACGAAATTGTCTTTTGATGTGTCGGGCAGGGACGAAAGAATAAATTCGATAGGAAATCCGGAAGTATTTAGGTGGTTGACTTCCACGCCACCAAATAAAACACCCATAAAATGGTCCAATGGTACCTATTCCAGTGGCCCGGCCTATTTAACACTACCAGAAAACGGATACAGAAAAGAGGGTATACAGGTATTTAAAGGCCGTATACAATTAGAACAGCAATTACCGGTCGATGGTCTTTCAATAAAAGGAATTGCTTCATATGACAAAACAATTACCGATAAAAAGAATTGGTCCTTTATAAAGACACCCTTTTATTCACTAATGGGAGACGGTAGTTTTGCGGAACAACCAAGCGGAGCCGACGCAGCTTCCTCTCTATACCAAGACCATAACGATTATCAATCCATTACCCTTGAAACACATTTAAATTACACCAAAACGATTGGGAAAAGTAATGTGTCAGGGTTGGTTTTGTACACGCAAACAAAGGAGAAATGGGATTTCACTAGTGCTTTTAGGGATGGCTATACTTTAGCTATTGACGAAATTGATTTTGGAGGTACGGCTAATAGAAACAATAGGGGTTATTCCGGTACCAGTGGTAGGCAAGGTGTTGTCGGCAGGGTTAACTGGGCTTATAATGACAAGTATATACTTGAAGGAAGTTTTCGTGCCGACGGATCTGAACAATTTGTTCCCGGAAAAAGGTGGGGTTTTTTTCCTTCGGGTTCTGTAGCTTATGTACTTTCAAAAGAGTCCTTTTTAGAGAATTCGTCAACAGTGGATTTATTGAAACTTAGAGGGTCTTTCGGTGTTTTGGGGAATGACCGTATTGGGGGACAACGATTTCTTTACCTACAATCCTATAATGTGAATGGCACGGCGGTTTTCGGAAATTCAGATGTACAGCAAGCCATTATTGAAGGTAATTTGGCAAACCCTAATGTTACATGGGAAACCGTTAAAAAGCTTAATATTGGTTTGGATGCAATACTTTGGAACGGGTCATTATCCCTAAATTTGGATTACTTTTCCGATAAAAGAAGTGATATTCTAGGTTCAAGAAATCTTACTGTTCCCGGTCTTTTGGGAGTAGGGTTGCCAGTTGAAAATTTAGCGAAAGTAAATAATAGTGGATTTGAAGTGGAGTTGGGTCATTTAAATCGAATTAACGAAGATTGGCGTTACTCAATGAATGCTAACTTAACCTATGCTAAAAATAAGGTCATATTTATTGATGAACCTGAAACTGACAATGCCAACATTAGAAGAACTGGGCTTCCACTGGGAACCCAATTTGGATTGCGTGCTCTAGGTCTATTTCAATCACAGGAAGAAGTAGATAATGCTCCAACACATTTTGCCGATACCGCTCCTGGGGATATACGTTATGATGATATCAATGGACCAGATGGAGTTCCTGATGGTAAAATAGACGATTTTGATCGGACGGCAATTGGTGTTTCCAATACTCCGGAAATTATTTTTGGATACAGGGGTAATCTTCAGTACAGGGATTTTGAATTTTCATTCCTATTACAGGGCGCTACCAATGTAGACCAATATTATAGTGGAGAGGCGGCATGGCCTTTCTTCTTGGGTACATCGGGGGCCTATAAATCCAATTTGGACCGTTGGACCCCGACTAACACGAATGCAAGTGAACCTAGAGTTCTAATTGAAGCAACCAACAATCATAGGGGATCTTCTTTTTGGTTAAGGGACGCCTCATATATACGGCTTAAAAATGTTGAGTTGGCCTACAATATACCAGTAGATAATTTTAGTAAAAAATTCATTACAGGAATACGCCTGTTTGTGAATGCAAATAATGTGGCAACTTGGTCCAAGATAAAAAACTTTGATCCGGAAAACAGCCAGGACAGGGGATGGGGGTATCCCCAATTAAGAATATGGAATGTTGGTTTAAATCTTAACTTTTAAAGATGAGTATAATGAACGGAAAAATTAGAAATATAATACAGCTCGGATGTACGGTATTGTGTATCACAATGTTCTTTAGTTGTGAAAAGGACATTCTTAATCAAGTTCCTAAAGATTCACTTACAGAAGAATTGGTATGGACGGATCCACAAGGCGCCACACAGTTTGTAAATGCAATCTATGGGGGAATGCCCTCTGGATTCGACCGCAATTATGATGGGTGGGCTAAAGGTCTCTATTTATTGGATGGAACCACGGATGATGGAGATGTTAGTATGGGGTGGACACATTCCAATCAGTTGCAAAGTGGGGATTTTTTGCCAAGTAATGTGCCTTGGGGACAAACTTGGGCCGACTATTATAACCTAATTAGAAAGGCTAATTCTGCTATAGAAAACTTGGATAGACTGGAGGATGAAGCACTTCGCAATAAATTAAAAGGTGAGGCTTATTTTTTAAGAGGGTTCATGTACCATGAGCTTTTAAGGCTCTATGGCATTAAATCCGAAGGAGGGGAGCCGACCGGGGTACCCCTTATAGACAGAAGTTTAAACCTTGAGGATAATTTTGAAATACCACGGGCAACTTATGATGAAATTGTTGATTTTATTGTTGGTGATTTAGACAATGCTGTGGCATTGCTTCCTAACAAAGGTGAAACAGATGCCGGTAGGGCAACGGTAGGCGCTGCCAATGCTCTTAAAAGTAGGGTGTTGCTTTATGCAGAACGTTGGTCTGATGCCGCAAATGCAGCTAATGAAGTTATAGGTACGGAGTATAGCCTTTACCCGGATTATAAAACAATATTTCTCACCAAAAATAATGATGAAATTATTTATGCCAAAAAATTCCAATATCCAGATAAACACCATCAAAGCAATGCAGGGGGAACCCAAGGAGCTGGTTGGGATGTTTATAACACTCCCAACACGTTTAAAGGAACCAGTGATGGAGGTTGGGGAGGTAATTTACCCACTCAAAATTTTGTCGATGCATATGATATGGTGAATGGGGAACCACAGGCCACATCTTCTTTATTTGATCCCAATAACCCTTTTGAAAATTTGGATCCAAGATTTGAGGCTACCGTGGTACACGATGG
>JBFHGV010000312.1:0-4838 GCA_041582955.1 Arenibacter sp. | reverse complement strand
GATAAGCACTAGTCCAGTTCTTCATCGAGAATCACCATCATAAATCCAGTAACCGACGATTATCAGGGACTATTGGCCATATACAAACCCACTGCTGGCGGGCGCCTGCCTATCCCGTTAAACAGGCATCTTGCATGTGCCTACTTCTTTTTAAAAATTACTAAAAAATGTAGCCCAATATGTATGAGTGGAATGCATAATAGTAAAACTTGATGTGGTAACGTCTTAATTGCCATTATCTTGGAAGGGTGTAAGCCAACACTTGGTTGTAATATTCCCTCCGCTGTATACTATAAAAACTTTTATGGAAATTAAACGATTAATAGTGCGTCATGGTAACTGTTAAAGGAGCCACTTTGTACCTATGTTCTGTGCAAATTAAAAACTGAACTTTCCAAAATAGATTAGGAAGAAAGTAACCACTTTTCTGTAACTTAAAGTTTCAGAAAACGAATCAAAAAAGTATCAAAGAAAACAAAGCAGGCATTATCCCGACAATGCGATACAAAAATGCCCGAACGACAATTGACTGGCTTTGCAGCGCATTCGGATTTGAAAAACATCTCATAGTAGAAGGAGGGAATAATACCATTGCGCACGCACAACTGACATATGGTAATTCCATGATTATGCTAAGTTCTGAAAATGAAAACGAATATGGAAAATTGGTAAAAACACCCGAAAGCCTCAACGGAAATAACACTCAAGCACCTTATGTTGTAGTTGAGAAAATTGATGAACATTATAAGAGAGCCGTTGCTGCGGGAGCAAAAATTCTAATAGAAATTAAAGATGAAGAATACGGTGGACGTGGCTATACATGCAAGGATATTGAAGGCTATATATGGAATTTTGGTTCATACAACCCTTGGACTGCAAACGAATTTTAAAAATAGAGAAACATAATATAAATCAATAAAATTTTGAATTATGGGAAAAGGAAAAACTGGACAATCTGGACAGGGAAATGCAGGCGGATGGCCATCAACATCGGGTAAACCTTCCGGTGGAGGAAGAAGTAACTCACCAGGAAAATCTGGAGGAAGCTCAAAAGTTTCTTCTTCAGGCTCAAAAGCGGGTTCTAAAAAGTAACAGTTTAAAGAAGAATCCCCTGCTGGAGTTAGCCTACCTATCCTGACAGGCTGGCATCTTACCGGTGCCGTACGATTGCTATTATCCAATTGGCAATACCATATGCCTATACCTTTTTATAAGAGGCCAAAAGTTGTTGCCGAATTACGAAGAGAGGATTCCCTAACAATAAAACGTGTTGAGGTATCGTCCCAAATATCATTTTTTTTTCATATTATAGGGGTGTAAACCAATATTTTATAGAAATAGGGTAAAAGGTACATTGAAAATAAAAACATTTAAAATGGAAAATGGTAATCAATACGTTGATTTTTATTCGGGAACCGAAGTTGCTATTATTGGTCTTAAAAATCAACTGGAATCGATCGGAGTTTTTGGAATAGTTCAAAATGATTTTAATTCAGGAAATTTAGCTGGATTTTATGGAGGAACCGCGGATACTATTCGCCTAAAAATTAAAGATTCAGATATAGAAAAGGCAAAACCAATTTTGGAGGAATATTTAAGTTTAATGCAATGATCTTAGCACAAAAGCCGGAATATAACTTTAAAATGGTTTGAAATACGCATAGCAACATGTCGCTGACGCGCTCCTACCTATACCGTCAGCCGGGCATCGTACTCCTGCCTTAACAAGCTACTGCACAATTAGGTGTTTCTATACACCTTTTTTAGATTCCTTAGTGCTTAATGAATTGAAGCTAATCTATTTAAAGCCCAACAATTTTTTGCACTTCATCTTCTGGTTTTAAACTGTGAGGTATTCAGTTTTTTTATTCCCAAAAATCCTTACATTTATACATTAAAACAAAACTATGGAAGATTACGGATTAGCGCATCAATGGATACTCTCATTACATTCTTATTTTGCCTACGTGGTATTGGCGGTACTGTTTTTGGCAGTGGCCAACGGCATATTGGGCTGGACAGGAAAAAAAGACTTTACCTTGGCCAAAGATTTTAGGATAAGCCTCTTTGCCCTTATTTTATCTCATCTACAGCTCCTTGTAGGACTAGTACTTTATTTTGTTTCCTCAAATGGGTTAAATGCCATAAAAACATTGGGAATGGGCGGACTAAACTCGGCTTCCCGTTTACTCGCCGTGGAGCACCCTTTTATCAATATAATTGCCCTAGTATTCATTACCGTAGGTTGGTCAAAGCATAAAAAGGTAATGGAGGGACCAAAGAAGTTTAAGACCATAACAATTTTTTACGGTTTGGGATTATTGCTTATCCTTAGTCGTATCCCTTGGGCACAGTGGCTCAACTAATACAAGGATTGTAAAGGGTTATACCGGTCCTAACAATTATGTCTATACTATAAGAGCCTGGATAAATTAGCGTGGACCTTAATTAATACATCAAAATTATATTCAATATGAAAAATATAGTAATAGTTCTGTGGGCAGTATTTGCTTTACCGGCAATAGCCCAGGAAATATCTCTATTTAATGGGGAAGATTTAACGGGTTGGACCATTTACGGTACAGAAAAATGGTATGTTGAAGATGGATTGTTGATTTCGGAAAGCGGTCCGGACAAGCAATATGGATATTTGGCCACAGACAAATATTATGATGATTTTGAACTTACCCTGGAATTTAAACAAGAGGCCAATGGCAATAGTGGGGTATTTGTCCGTTCTACCGTAGATGGCACCAAGGTGAGCGGTTGGCAGGTAGAGGTTGCTCCTCCCGGACATAATACCGGTGGTGTATATGAATCCTATGGAAGAGGTTGGCTTATTAAGCCAGATCCTAAAAAGGATAAAGTGCTAAAAGAGGGGGAATGGAATACCATGAAAATTAAACTTTCTGGCGACACCTTGACCTCTTGGCTCAATGGCACGGAAATGGTAAAGATCAAGGATGAAAAAATAGGGGCCGGTAAGGGTTCCATTGCCTTGCAGATCCATGATGGAGGGGGTATTAGGGTGAAATGGAGAAATATAAAGGTAGTGCTGCCTCAGTAAACCCTTATTTCGCCTCTTTTATTACATAAATATATACGGGAAAGTGGTCGCTAAAGCCACCTATATAGCTCCCACCCGCATAGGTGCGCAGTTGGTAGCCTTTGTATTTTCCATTATGATCCAAAAGATAGGGCGGACTAAAGATTCCGGCTTTCCAATAATGAAAGCCCGTATAGGAATTTAATACAAAATTGGCGGTAAAATATATCTGGTCAAAAAGGTTCCATTGGTCTCTATAGGCCAAGGAGCCCAATCCTTTTTTATAAAGGCTTTCCATAGGATTGTACAGATCGTCCTGGGTTAATGTTGCTTGTTTTCCTTTGGTTTTTAAAACCTTTTTTAAGCTATCGTCCAGAGGATCGTCATTTAGGTCGCCCATAGCAATGATCTTGGCTTTGGGGCTTATGCCCAAAATAGAGTCTATTATGCGCTTGTTTAGTTTGGCGGCGGCAATCCTGTAAGGTTTGCTTCTTGCTTCACCCCCGCTTCTGGACGGCCAATGGTTAACAATAAAATGTATCTCTTCCCCGTCCATAAAGCCCCCAACTACCAATTGGTCCCTAGTGTAGTCCCTGAAATCATCAGAATTGTAAAGCAGCAGTCTGTGACTGCTGAAGGAGGAAGGGATATAGGATGCCTTTTTGTATAAAAGGGCCACATCTATGCCCCGCTCGTCAGGGGAATCAAAATGAATTATTCCATAGTCCTTATCCCTTAAATGGGGGTGATGTACCAAATCTTCCACTACCTGTCTGTTTTCCACTTCACAGAGGCCAATAATGTCTGGTGAGGTTTTGGTGGTCCCACTCCCTATTTCTGACAGGACCTTTGACATATGATCTACTTTGCGTCTATAGCGTTCTTGGGTCCAGACGTCCTGGCCCTCAGGGGTACGGTCATCATCAAAGGTTTCGGGATTGTCCAAGGTGTCAAATAGGTTTTCAAGATTATAAAAGGCAATGGTTCTAATTTTATAGGTTTTGTGCTCTTGGGCCAAGGTGGAGCCAACAATTAAAAAGAATGTCAAAAGGATCTTTAGCTTGCTCATGGATTACATTTTAGTATATAAAAAGCAAGGGGAACAGGTATTTTTCTTTTGGTAATTTAAGAATATACTGTCAAATTTTAATATATTACATAAAAATTGTTAAAATATTTCATATTGAATAATGAAAAACGCTTTAGCAATACCCTTTTTACTACTTAATAGTTTCTGTGCTTTTCCACAGCAACAACAAAAGCTAATAGGGGTTATAAGGGATTTGGCCACCAAGGAAATGGTTCTTCTTTCCAATGTAGAAATTACAGGATTTTCTGCTGTCCAGCCTAATACGGTAACCGGGCAATTCCAAATTATCCTTAATCGTCCTGGGGATTATATCTTAACCATTTCTGCCCAAGATTATATTCCCAAAAGTATGCCGATTACCGTGCAGAACACGGATTTGGATTTGGGCATAATTTATCTGGAAAGGGATGTGCAACAGGAGAAGACCGATAACCTGATTACCTTAACGGAAACCGAGTTATTGGAGGACGAAAGTATTTCCATGACCTCCGGAATGCTTCAAGCAACTAGGGATATCTTTCTCAATAGGGCAGCATTCGATTTTGGACAGGCATTTTTTAGGGTAAGAGGGTACGGATCCGAAAACGGAAGCATACTGCTCAATGGTATACCCATGAATAAAGTGGTAGATGGCAGACCGCAATGGAATAACTGGGGCGGATTAAACGACGTTACCCGAAATCAGGTATTTACCCATGGCTT
>JBFHGV010000311.1:0-4850 GCA_041582955.1 Arenibacter sp. | reverse complement strand
ATAAACATATTATTCGGTTTTTCGGATGCGGATATTTCCGGTTATGGTGTTAAGTGTAAATTGATTATCCCCATGAGGAATAAACTCCTTATCTACCTTGCCATATTTGCTGGAGGCTTGTATTTCTGCCCCTGAGGTCAACAGGGCAATATTACCACTTTGACTGCTAACGGTGATATTTTCCCCAACTCCCTCCAAAGAGCAAGCACCGTCTGTTAAAGTGATTTTCAAATTGTCATAATCACCGGTGGCGTTAATATTGCTGTTGGTTCCGCGAACAGAAACATCAAGGTATTTAGGAATAGATATTTTTAGGGCGATGGAAACCACTTTATGCGCACTTAGTTTATCGTTTGGATCCCTAAAATTAGGTTGGAAGCCTGCCCCAATCCAAACGGTATTCCCTTCCCGTAGAACATTTAGCAATAAATTCTGCATATATTCCCCATCCATGTCAGATTCTACGATTATACGCTTATCTGCAACGGTGGTCAATTCTACTTTAAAGCAATTTTCGGAATCGATCTGGACAAATGAGACGCCTTTGCCTTCAAGGTTCTTAATCACTTTTTTTTGGGCACCCAAAACCGATACACCCAATAAAAAGATAATAACTAGAAGTTGTCTCATTCCATAAAAAAACGCCTGTTTAGGCGTTTTTATGTTTTAGGATTGCATATTCTTGGCCTCAATACTTAGGGTAGCATGGGGCACCAATTTAAGTCTTTCCTTACTGATAAGCTTTCCTGTAACACGGCATATGCCATAGGTCTTGTTTTCTATACGCAGCAAAGCATTCTTTAGGTCACGAATAAATTTCTCCTGTCGGATAGCCAATTGTGTATTGGCCTCTTTGCTCATGGTTTCCGAGCCCTCCTCAAAAGCTTTGAACGTTGGCGAGGTATCATCCGTACCATTATTACCATCATTCATATAAGAGCTTTTTAGAAGTTCCAAGTGACTTTTTGCTTTTTCAATTTTTTCTTCGATCAAGACTTTAAACTCGTTCAAGTCTTTGTCCGCGTACCTTACTTTTAATTCTTCGGCCATAATCTTAATGTTTTACTATAAACAATCTGGTATTAACTTCATCGAAAGCTATTTCTATACCGTTATCCAAGCTTTCCTCGAAATTAAGTTCGGCTGCCAAAGTCTCGGTTTTAATGTAAGCAATGTTACTTTCTACCGCGTCCTCAACAAAGCCATTTTTCAATAATTTTATATCTATCTTATCTGTCACTTCAAAACCAGATTCCTTTCTGAGGTTTTGAATTCTATTTACCAACTCTCTTGCAATACCCTCTTTTCTTAGTTCGTCATTAATTGAAATATCCAAAGCTACGGTTATAGGACCGGCACTGGCTACCAACCAACCTTCTATATCTTGGGAGGAAACTTCTACATCCTGTAACTGTAAAGTAATACTTTTATTATCAATATGCAGTAAAATTTCGCCTTCCTGTTCAATTTTTTGGATATCATCTTGATTTAGCTGCGATACAGCGCTGGCAATCAACTTCATATCCTTCCCATATTTTGGCCCTAAAGTTTTAAAATTGGGCTTTATTTGCTTTACCAAAATACCGGAAGCATCATCCAACAATTCTATTTCCTTTACGTTTACTTCAGATTTGATCAATTCTGCTACCGCTTCTATCTCTGAACGTTGTTTATTGTCCAGAACTGGTATCATAATCTTCTGCAAGGGCTGTCTTACTTTTATCTTTTCCTTTTGGCGAATAGACAATACCAAGGAGGAAATGGTCTGGGCCTTGGCCATTTTGCTTTCCAATTCCTTATTTACCATAGCGCTATCATACACTGGGAAATCGGCTAAATGCACACTCTCAAAAGGCTCTTTCTGGGTGGTAGCGGTTAAATCCTTATACAGCCTATCCATATAAAAGGGCGCTACCGGAGCAGATAGTTTTGCTACCGTACTTAAACAGGTATACAGTGTTTGGTAGGCAGATATCTTATCCTGCTGATAATCCCCTTTCCAAAAGCGTCTTCTGCTTAACCTAACATACCAATTGCTTAAATTCTCCTGCACATAATCTGAAATGGCCCTAGTGGCCCTAGTGGGTTCGTAATCGCCATAAGCCTTGTCCACAACTTTGATCAAGGAATGAAGTTCGGACAAGATCCACTGGTCTATTTCCGGTCTTTGGTTCAGCGGTATGTTGGCTTCACTATAATTAAAGCCATCAATATTGGTATACAATGCAAAAAAGGAATAAGTATTGTACAAAGTACCAAAGAACTTACGCTTCACCTCTGCAATACCCTCAACGTCAAACTTAAGATTGTCCCATGGATTGGCATTGGAGATCATGTACCACCTAGTGGCATCTGCCCCGTGCTCTTCCATGGTTTCAAATGGGTCTACCGCATTCCCCAATCGCTTGGACATTTTTTTGCCTTCCTTATCCAATACCAGTCCATTGGACACAACGTTTTTGTAGGCCACAGAGTCGAATACCATAGTAGCAATGGCATGTAGCGTATAGAACCACCCCCGTGTCTGATCCACACCTTCTGCTATAAAATCGGCAGGGAAAGTCTTTCCTTCATCTATGAGCTCCTTATTCTCAAAGGGGTAGTGCCATTGGGCATAAGGCATGGAACCACTGTCGAACCAAACATCAATTAGGTCGCTCTCTCGCCTCATAGGCTTTCCGGAAGCGGAGACCAGGACTATTTGATCTACAATATTTTTATGGAGGTCTATTTTTTCATAATTATCCTCACTCATATCCCCTACGGCAAAATCAGAAAATATATCGTTATCCATCACCCCTGCGGCAACAGACTTAGCCATTTCTTCTTTTAGTTCCGCTACGGAGCCAATAATAATTTCTTCCTTGCCGTCTTCCGTTCTCCATATAGGCAATGGTATTCCCCAATAACGTGAACGGGAGAGGTTCCAGTCATTGGCATTTGCCAACCAGTTACCAAACCTTCCTTCACCTGTAGCTTTTGGCTTCCAATTTATGGTTTGGTTTAAATCGAACATCCTTTCCTTGATGTCGGTAACCTTTATAAACCATGAATCCAAAGGGTAATACAGGATAGGTTTATCGGTACGCCAGCAGTTGGGATAACTATGGACATACTTTTCTACCTTAAAGGCCCTATTCTCTTCTTTTAGTTTGATGGCGATCTCTACATCTACAGAGCGTTCAGGTGCTTCACCCTCATCATAGTATTCGTTTTTAACATATTTTCCGCCCAATTCCTTCATTTCTGGACGAAATCTCCCCTGTAGATCTACCAAAGGAACCGGATTTTTATTTTCATCGAGCACTAACATAGGAGGCACTTCTGGCTGGGCCAATTTGGCCACCAAGGCATCATCTGCACCAAAAGTAGGCGCTGTATGAACAATTCCTGTACCGTCCTCTGTGGTTACAAAATCACCGCTTATGACCCTAAAGGCATTTTCAGGGTGTTGATAAGGCAATGCATAATCCAACAACTGCTCATACCTAACACCTACAAGATCTACCCCCTTGGCAGCAGCAACTATTTGAAAAGGAATTTTCTTATCCTTGGATGAATATTTTTCAAAATCCTCATTGCTTTCGGCTTCGTAATACTTACCGTTAAATTGTTTACCTACCAATGATTTGGCCACAACCACATGCATAGGCTCAAAAGTATACTGGTTGAACGTTTTAACCAGTACGTAATCTATCTTTGGGCCTACGGTCAAAGCCGTATTGGAAGGCAAGGTCCATGGGGTAGTGGTCCATGCCAAAAAGAAAACATCACCCAAAACCTCTTGAAATTCCTGTGGAAGGGTGTCTTTAAGGGTCTTAAATTGTGCCACAACCGTAGTATCCGTAACATCCTGATAGGTCCCAGGCTGATTTAATTCATGGGAACTTAAGCCCGTCCCCGCCTTGGGGGAATAAGGTTGTATGGTATATCCCTTATAAATAAGGCCTTTACTGTATATCTGCTTTAGTAACCACCAAACAGACTCCATATACTTGGACTTGTAGGTAATATAGGGGTCTTCCATATCTACCCAATACCCTACTTTTTCGGTCATGGCATTCCAGACATCCGTATACCTCATCACCGCCTTCTTACAAGCCGCATTGTAGTCCTCCACCGATATCTTGGTACCAATATCTTCTTTGGTAATCCCCAATTCCTTCTCAACTCCCAACTCTATGGGCAGGCCATGGGTATCCCATCCCGCTTTACGCTTAACCTGATATCCCTTCATGGTCTTATAGCGGGGAAATATATCCTTAATGGTCCGGGCCATGACGTGATGAATCCCCGGCAAACCATTGGCGGACGGCGGTCCTTCATAAAAAACAAAACTATTTTTGCCCTCCCTACTACTTACACTTTTTTCAAAAACATCATGCTCTTTCCAATAGCGCAATACCTCCTCAGCTACTTTTGGCAAATCTAAACCCTTGTATTCTGCAAACTTCATAATAACAGCTTCTAATGCTACATTTTAAGTTTGCAAAACTAGTGATTTTTAGTGTAAAAATGATTTAGATAAATACAAAAAGCCCCTTCAAAAAGGGGCTTTTATACTTTTTAATAAATAGATTCAGATTATTTGGTACCAGTAATGGTTACATTGGCACTAATTTGAAGGGCAGAGCCAACCTCTACAGCCCCCAGGTTTAATCCGGTTGTAGACTCAACGTTCAACAATGCATTGAAGGAGAAGCCACTATCTTCTGCTTCATTGTAGGAAGCAAAAATTAATTCGTACTCCCCCTCTTCCAAGAAATCAAGACTATAGGAACCACTTAAGCCTGTTACTTCGGCACTGGTTACCGCATTGGCAAATGTTACTCCACTTTCACCTTTTCCCT
>JBFHGV010000310.1:0-4857 GCA_041582955.1 Arenibacter sp. | reverse complement strand
GAACCAGGGACACATGGATTTTCAGTCCATTGCTCTACCAACTGAGCTAAGGCACCAATTGCTGTAAGCGGGTGCAAATATAAATTCAATTTTATGATATCCAAACAAAAATGTAAAAAAAAGGACACAGTTTTTTACATTTTTTGATCTTTGTGCTATGAATCTAATCATCGATGTGGGGAATACCCTAATAAAAATGGCCGTTTTCGATAATACTAACATAGTTTTTTATCGTAAAATTTCCAATGCCGATTTTGCAAAAACCGTAAAAGAAATTTTTTCGGAGTATTTGGCGGTTAAATGCGCTATCATTTCCAACGTTGGAGCTCTAAGTCAGGAAGAGATATGTATGTTGTCTGTTTTTTGTAAGGTCCATGTGCTAAGTCATGAGTCCAAGACACCTTTTAAAAACTCCTACGCAACCCCCCATACCTTAGGGGTAGATAGAATAGCCCTGGCAACCGCGGCATTTTATCATAACCCCAAGGGAAATACCTTGGTGATCGATGCCGGTACCTGTATTACCTATGATGCCATAAACGACTATGGGGAATATTTGGGAGGTGCCATATCACCGGGAATTGCCATGCGCTATAAGGCTATGCACGAACATACCTCTGGCTTGCCATTATTGGAAAAAAAATCTATAATCGACTTCATTGGGAACTCTACGGAGAGCAGTATGCACAGCGGTGTAGTAAATGGGGTATGTAACGAAATAGACGGAATTATTGATCAATATAAAAGTAGATTCATCGATTTAACAGTTATTTTAACAGGTGGTGATGCTCAATTTTTGTCAAAACGATTAAAAAATACCATATTTGCGCATTCTAAATTTCTCCTATTGGGGTTATATCATTTGTTAGAATACAACAAACGCTAGATGATCAAAAATTTTATTATTGCAATATTATGCGTAACTTCGGTAGGCGTGTATGCTCAGAATAGTGCTGCTTCCCCTTATTCTTATTTTGGTGTTGGGGATATAAAGGCTACCAGTACAGTGGAGAACCAAATGATGGGTGGGTTAAGTGTGTATGCCGATAGTATTCACGTTAACCTAGTTAACCCGGCGGCCTATAGTAAGCTTGGACTTACCACTTACACGGCGGGGATTTCGCGCAAAGAGTACAGTTTTGAAAGCAACCTTTCCAAGGAAAGCAGTTCTATTTCAAATTTGGACTATTTGTCCTTGGGATTTAATTTGGGCAAAGGCTGGGGAATGGGATTTGGAATAACCCCATATTCTTCTGTTGGGTACAATTTTCAATCGGAGAGAAGTACAACAGATCAAGGGGTGATTTCAGAATCTTTTGACGGCGAAGGAGGTTTAAACCGTGCCTATGTATCCATGGGTTACGAGCTTTTTAAGGATTTTAGTTTAGGGGTTACCACCAATTTCAATTTTGGAAATCAAAATACCAATAGCTTTCAGGCTATAGAAGATGTTCAGTTGGGGTCTTTCAATAGGGTCGAATCCAGGATCAGGGGTTTCGATTTTAATTTTGGAGCCAGCTATTCGCCCTCTATAGATGGGACGCATAGATTGTTTACCAGTGTAGTGGTCAATACCCAGGCAAACTTGGTTGCGGATAATAAAAGAACCATAGGGTCGTATTCTACGGCCAATGGCTTGGATGTTGAGGTAATAGAAGTAGATTTGGAGGCCCAAGGATTGGCCAGGACAGGTGTGCAGATCCCTACTACGGCAACTTTTGGACTAGGGTATGGGCAGGATAGAAAATGGTTTTTAGGGGCCGAGTATAGTTTTCAGGAACTCAGTACTTTTGTAAATGAGCTTAGTCCTGCAGATAATTTGGTATACGAAAATGCCAACACATTTAGGCTTGGCGGGTATTTTATTCCTGATTACGCATCTTTTACAAGCTATATGCAAAGGGTAGTGTACAGGGCCGGTGCCAAGGTTTCCAACTCGGGAATAGTGGTAGATGGTAATGAAATAAATGATTTTGGCATAACTTTTGGAATGGGTTTACCGTTGGGACGTACTTTGTCAAATATAAACCTTGGTTTTGAGCTTGGTAAAAGAGGAACAAAATATGGGGATTTGGTAGAGGAAAGTTATTTCAAAGTCAACCTAGGACTATCTTTTAACGATAGATGGTTTAGAAAAACAAAAATTAATTAAGTAAAAATTATTACATTCACCACCTTAAAATAAACAAACAGATGAAAAAGAAACTCTACATCACCGCGATTGCCGTTATGGGATTTGTAGTTTTAGGGAATTCGCAAGCGCAGAACCCGGAGTGCATGACCAATCTTTCCATTTATACGGAACATGTTAAAGTAAAGAATTATGAGGCTGCCTATACCCCATGGAAAATGGTGTACGATAACTGTCCTACCTTAAACTGGGCCAATATTTTGTACGGGGAGCGGATTTTAAAGGATAAGTTGGAAAAATCCACAGGTGCTGATAAAACGGCAAATATCAATGCTTTGTTGGAATTGTACGATAACCGTGCAAAGTACTTTCCTGCAAAAACCGATGTGGCCGAGACAATTATAGACAAGGTATTGCTTAAGTATGACGAGAAGATGATTTCCGATGAGGAAATATACAGTCAGCTGGACAAGGCATTTAAAGAGGATAGAAAAAACTTTAAAAACCCCAAAGCCCTTTACCTGTACTTCTCCAGTTTGGTAGATCTTAACAGCGAGGGTAAAAAAGATCTTGAGGAGGTGTTCCTTAACTATGATAACGTTACCGAAAAGATAGAAGAGGAGAATGAAAAGCTTACCGATGTTATCAATAAACTGTTGCCCAAGGAAGATGCTGGGACTTTGACCTCCAAGGAGAAAAAACAATTGAAGTCTTATAGTAGCTATTCTGAGGTATATGGTAAAATTGCAGAAAGTATCGATGGTAAATTAGGTGCTTTGGCCAATTGTGAAAACCTAATTCCTTTGTACGAAAAGAATTTTGAGGCTAAAAAGAACGATATTACTTGGGTTAAGAGGGCTGTAGGAAGAATGTTTAGTAAGGAATGTACGGAGGACCCATTGTTTAAAAAGCTATTCGAGGCCCAGTTGGCTTTGGAGCCATCGGCCAGTGCATATATGTATGGAGGTACCCTTAAGATCAATTCTGGGGACAAGACTGGGGCTATTGCCGATTTTAACAAGGCCTTGGAGTTGGAGACCGATTCAAAAAAGAAATCCAACATCGCTTATAAGATTGCTACAAGTTACAGGAAGTCAAGTAAGTCTACCGCTAGAAATTATGCTCAAAAAGCAATTGATGCTAACCCGTCCAATGGGAAAGCATATTTGTTGATTGCCAGTTTATATGCCGGTAGTGCCAACCAATGTGGTAGTACGCCATTTGAGAAAAGGGCTATTTACTGGAAGGCCGAAGATATGGCCAGCAAAGCAGGGCGTGTAGATCCTTCCTTAAGTGGTAGGGCCAATCAGGCTGCAGCCAGTTATAGGGCCAAGGCACCTTCCAAGACCGATATTTTTAACTCCGGTATGGCCGGTAAAACAATAAGCTTTTCTTGTTGGGTAGGTGGTAGCGTAAAAGTGCCCAACCTATAAGATGAACACAAAAGGTATAAATAATTTTAGGAGCATTGCCATAGTTTTTACTATGGCAATGCTTTTTTTTTCTTGTGAAGATAATTACGAGAGGGTAGGGGACGAGGCCATAAAAAAAATATTCCCCAGTGCGGTAGCCGAAGATTTTGTGCTTACCTACACGGAAACAGATGAGCTGGAGAAAAATGAGGGAGTAGTCTCCTCACATGTAGTGGCCGTATTAAAGAGCCCGTTGAGCAATGATTTTGACAATCTGCTTTTTCCGCACCGTACCTTTCCAAACGGACTTATAATTGAGTTTTTTAATGAGAAGGGCGAGAAGAGTACCATTACCGCCGATTATGGGATTGTATATTCCAGCACTAATTTAGTAGATTTGCAAGGTAATGTGGTTATAGAATCCAGTGATGGTAAAAAGCTGGAAGCCCCACAGTTGTATTGGGATAGAAGTAATGAGTGGATTTTTACCCAACAAAAATTTAAATATACCAATCCAGAGGAAGGAACCATAATGGATGGGGAGGGAATGGATTTTAATAGGGATTTTAGTTTTTTCAACGCTAATAAGACCTATGGTTACATGAGTATAAAAGAAAAGAAGATAGAGAATGATTAAGATCTTAAGATATACAGAATACCTATACCTGGCCGTGGCCGTGGTTTCTATTTTTGAAGTATACGAACAATGGAATATTGATAGGCAGCGTGCCTATTTGTTTGTGTTCTTCGGAGTAATTTCTATTGGGATGTTCGTTTTTAAAAAAACCTATAGAAAGCGGTTTGAGGAACGTCAAAAAAACGATAAACCTTAATCTTGGAGGCAACCGTTGTCATAATCATCGTTGTTTCATTGCTGTTTTCGGCCTTTTTTTCCGGTATGGAAATAGCTTTTATTTCTGCGAACAAAATACATATAGAAATAGAGAAAAAGCAAGATGGCCTTATGCCAAAAGTGCTTGCACGTCTCACTAAAAAGCCTTCAAAGTTTATTGCTACAATGCTTATTGGGAACAATATTGCATTGGTGGTATATGGCTTGTTCATGGGAGATCTTTTAATGTACTGGTTTGAGGGGATGCAGTTTTCTCCCAACAGTTTTTTAGGCTTGTTGCTGACCGATTTTAATCTGGTGGTCCAAACCGTTATATCTACCTTGGTAATACTGTTGACTGCCGAATTCTTGCCAAAGGTCCTGTTTCAGATCTATAGCAATACCCTGTTAAGGGTGTTGGCCTTGCCCGCTTATTTTTTCTACCTGATATTTTCCGTAATATCCGATTTTGTTATTTGGAT
>JBFHGV010000309.1:0-4864 GCA_041582955.1 Arenibacter sp. | reverse complement strand
TTTTCAAAAAATGGGACAGCGTGGTTATGCCACCACCCATTTGGGATTTGGAGATAGCGGTGACTGTCGTGGTTGGCTGGTTGGAGAACCCCACAAGGGACTAAAATATATGTTTCTAATGATGAACAGCGCCAGGATAGCTGTTGGCAGGGGAGGTGCCGCCATAAGTATGGCCGCCTTCCAAGCATCCCTGGAATACGCCAAAGAAAGGCCACAAGGCCGAAAACTATCCAGCGACGGTAAAAAGAACCCGGAGGAAAAGCCCTCCCTGATTATTGAACACCCCGATGTGCGACGCATGTTATTGCTGCAAAAGACCATTGCCGAAGGATCTCTGAGCTTGGTATTGAAAGCTGCCAAATATTATGACCTCATACAGTCAACAGCAGACCAAGCCAACAAGGAAAAGCATAGACTGGTATTGGAGATGATCACCCCCATAGTAAAGACCTATCCCACAGAGGGCGGAGCGATTGCGGTAAGTAACGGACTGCAGGTGTTGGGGGGATATGGGTACTGCAACGACTTTATATTACAGCAATACTATCGAGATATAAGGATCTTTAGTATATACGAAGGTACTACCGGTATACAATCTCAAGACCTATTAGGGAGAAAAGTGCCCATGGAGAATGGAAAAGCCTTGGAGCTACTGCTCACAGAAATACTGGAAACGATAACTGAGGCCATGGAATTTGAAGAGTTGCGCCCCCAAGCCAAAATTCTAGGGGACAAGATCAAACTCACAAGAAAAGTATTGGAATTTTTAACGCCCTTCGCCAAAAAAGGAAATTTTGAACGTTACCTAGCCGATGCAAATTTATTCATGGAGTTTTTTGGGCATATAACCCTAGGGTGGATATGGCTAGAGATCGCAGTACATGCACAACAAAGCTTAGAGGACAAAAACCAGACCCAAAGCAGGGAATTTTACGCGAGTAAAATACACTGTATGAAATTTTATTTTAAATATGAATTAACCAAGACAGTTAGTTTGGCCGAATCATTAATGCATGATGATGTGCTGACTATCAATGATATGCAGAATATATTTTAATATACTTCATTTTTTTTAGCTCTTTTGGTAGGGTCAGAAAGAAGTAAGTTGTTTTATATACAAACAGTGACTTAATAATTACTGAAACAATAAAACGACTTAGTTATGAAAAGATTACATTTTTTTAGTTTTGCCGCAATGATTTTAATGTCAGCCGGATCATTGGCACAGGAGGTAGCACCCTCAGAAGATGAAAAACTTTCTTATTACGAACAAAGAGCCAAGGAAGATGCCCAGTTTGAGCAATCGCAAGAATTAGCAGCAGAAGAGGAGGAGGAATTCTGGGAGTCACAAAAGGAATATGAGCGCAAACTTAAAAAAAGGGATAAAAAGGCTTATAAAGCCTATATGAAAGGTAAGCGGGATGCCTACGCAGAACACAGGAATCATTGTGATGACCATTGCCACCATAGTTCCCATTATCATGCCCATGCCAGTTTTTACTACTATAATCACAACCATTACCCTTATAGGAGTTACCCAAATAGGACTACAGTCCGTACTGGAATTGGGATAAGTGCTCCAAGTGTCCGAATTGGACTGTAAATATATAGCAAAAGAAAAGAGGCTGTCCCAATTAACGGACAGCCTCTTTTTCTATTTCCTTCTTCAATGGTTTAGGCCAACTTTCTCTCTAAAAGCGCCATATAGAATCCATCGAAACCAGTCTTACAGGCATAAATATTGTTATCTTTTACTAGGCTAAAATCTTTTCCAGCTTCCGATTTCAAAAACTGTTTGACTTGCTGTATATTTTCCTGTGGAAGAATAGAACAAGTAGCATAGACCAACTTTCCGCCAGGCTTTACCATTCTACTGTAATCCTGTAAAATTTGTTGTTGGGTAACCATAATCTTATCCAAGAATTCAGGCTGTAATTTCCATTTGGCATCCGGAGTTCTTTTTAACACCCCTAATCCAGTACATGGAGCATCTATGAGAACCCTATCTGCCGAACCATATAATTTTTTAATCACTTTGGTAGAATCTATAGCCCTAGTTTCTACATTATGTGCACCGTTTCTTTTGGCCCTACGCTTTAATTCCTTAAGCTTGTTGCCATAGATGTCCAGGGCAATCAATTGTCCCTTATTTTCCATAAGTGCCGCCAGATGTAGGGTTTTACCTCCCGCACCCGCACAGGTATCCACCACACGCTGTCCCGGTTTCACCTCCAAAAAAGGAGCCACCAATTGGGATGAAGCATCCTGCACCTCAAACCATCCGTTTTTAAATGCTTCAGTAATAAATACGTTGGACCGCTCTTTTAACCTCAGGGCATCTGGATAACCTTTTATAACTTCGGTCTCAATGCCAGATTCCTGAAGTGCCTTTTTAAGATTATCTTTGGTTGTTTGTAGCGTATTTACCCTAAGGATTACCTCCGCTTGTTCGTTTAAAGCATGTATTTCCTTGGTCCATAAGGCTTCACCCAAGGCCTGTACTCCAAGGTCATCCATCCAATCCGGAACAGATTCCTTGTATTTACGAATTTTTGATAGTTCATCAAATCTTCCTTTGATCCTTCTTTCCGGAGTAGGTTCTATTTGCTTCCAATCTGGTAGTTTTATTCCTTTAAGTACCGCCCAAACTGCAAACATTCTAAATAAATTGGACCTGCTGTATGGTGCCTTCACTTCGGCTATCTCGGCATATAGCCGCTTCCACCTAACCATTTCATAGGTGGTCTCAGCAATAAACCCCCTGTCGCGGGCTCCCCATCGTTTATCATACTTTAACACCTTTTCCACTACCTTGTCCGCATACTCACCTTCGTTAAATATATAACCCAAAGCATCAACAACGACAAACACTAGATTTCTATGTAATCGCATTTTTAAAAATTAAGATTGCAAAGGTATTGTATTAGACGCTATTCCTCTTATTTTTGGGGAAAATTATACTTATGCGCTATTATTTGGTGATTGTAATATTATTGTTTCTGGCTTCCTGCAGAGATAATGAGCAAACAAGGAGGTTCAATACCGTTGAAATTCAGACTGTTTTTACAGACTCCCTGAGCATCAGGACCATCGAGATCATGGGAGCTGGCAATGTAGCTTTTGCAGCCAACAAAGGAGCATTTGGCTTGATGGATACCCAAAGTGGCAAAGCAAAGGTAAACACCCAAAAATATGATAGTTTAGCACCCGAATTTAGGGCAACAGCCCATAACTCCTCCGATTTTTTTATGCTCTCTATTGGGAGTCCGGCCTTGCTGTACAAAACCGGGGATCAAGGAAAAATGCAACTGGTATACCTGGAAGAAGACGAACAGGTATTCTACGATGCCATGACCTTTTGGAACGACCAAGAGGGCGTAGCTGTTGGCGATAGTATGAATGGATGCTTATCTATTATAATTACCAGGGATGGTGGCAATACCTGGAATAAGATTCCCTGTTCTGCATTGCCAAAGGCTGAAAAAGGGGAGGGAGCCTTTGCCGCCAGTAATACCAATATCAAGGTATTGGGCAACAAGGCCTGGGTAGGAACCAGTAAGGGAAATGTTTATTATACCGAGGACAAAGGTTTTAGCTGGCAAAGTATTAAAACTCCCATTGAAAGTAGCTTGGACACCCAAGGAATTTTTTCCGTTGATTTTTATGATGAAAATTTAGGTTTTGCCATAGGCGGAGATTATACCCAACCAGATTTAAATGTCGCCAATAAGGCCATTACAACTGATGGGGGCAAAACCTGGCAACTGATTGCCAGTGGAGCACTACCCAATTTTAGAAGTTGTGTACAATTTGTTCCCAACGCCAACGGGGAGCAATTGGTAGCGTTAGGGTTCGAAGGAATTGCCTACTCCCATGATTCCGGGGCATCTTGGAAACAACTATCCAATGAATCTTTTTACACCTTGCGATTTCTAAATGATAGTATTGCTTATGCAGCCGGAAAAAACCGGATAGCAAAACTTGTGTTTAAATAGGCCCAAAACCGACTAATAATGGGCATATCCCATTTAATACCATAATATTTTTGTTCCTAATTGCCTAATATCACAAGATTTATTTAAGGTGCAATACGCCTTCCGAACAGTATTAAAATAGAGTTAGAAAACTGTCTCTACCGGTACAGAACTTATGAAGGCATAACAAAGCACCTTCTTATTTCGTTGCTAGTCGTTTCTTTGTCTGTATTGTTTAATCAAGTGGCGCTTAAAGTCCTCCTCTGAACGCATCAGTAAGATGGTTTTTTTTGATGATATTGTTTTGGACACTTTTTCTATAAAGTCTCTTTGAGCCAACCGTTTTTCCTCTTCCAATTTTCTAATTCGCTTTAAAAGATCATTGGCTTCCAAATCAGTAAGTTCATCCAATTTTTTGATATCTGCACCTATGTTAAAGCGTTCGGTCTTGTAATAGCCTTCTTTTTTTCTCTCATAATCATTATAAATTGGCCAAAATACCTGAGCCTCTTTGGGGGTGAGTTCCAAGCGCTCTGTTATAAATGCTACTTTAAGGGCCTTAATTTTTTCCCAATTAGGTCTTTTCTGGGCCTGCAGCGCCGTACTTACCGTAAAAAGGAATATGGGGACTAATATTTTAAAATATCTATTCATTGTCATGTAAATTTAATTCTTCAAAATCATCAATATTGGAATTTATATAATCGATAATATTCTCATCTTCTATTCTATGTTCCAGCATATCGTTCAAATCCATTTCTTCTATTGGGAGCATTTCGGCCAATTCATAGGAACTAATACCCAAATCATCAAATTCCAAATAGTTTTCTATGTCTGTATTGGCCAAGTCCGAATAAGCTGGTGTACCTTCCACCTTCCATTGAAGGCCT
>JBFHGV010000308.1:0-4902 GCA_041582955.1 Arenibacter sp. | reverse complement strand
GTGATGTATCAAATTGGTATAGAGTCCAATTCCTATTTTTCCACAGCTTTTAAGAAACTCCACGGGGTTTCTCCTTCCGAATTTACCAAAACCAATTGAAGGCCCTATTAAATGATTGCCGTCAATAATTAATAACTATAACCTAGTTTTTAATGGTTGCTTTTTGTTATGGGATTACCCTAGGATTCCAACACAAGTGGATTGGTTGATATAAGCAAAGGATTGGTCTAAATGAGAAGGCTTTCTCCCAAATCCCTAATTAAATTTGACCTAATAAAGAACCGTATCCCAAATCTATTGGATCACGGTTTTCAAAAGGTTTTAAATCGATAATGCAATATTTAAATTATTTGTTCCTTGTATTTTTTTTGGCCATTTGCAGCAATGCAGAAGGCCAAACAAATACTTTAAATAAATCAAGTATAAATCTTCAAGAGACGAACGGACCACGGTGGGTTAAAGGTGAACTTGTAAAAGCAGGGGTGTTGAATACACCAGATTTTAGTTTTACCGATGATTTTGGGGCATACCAGCAGTTTTCAAATATAAAAGGTTTGTTTTTTAATGGGCTGGATTATAACGGAAAACAGACCAAGGTATTTTGCTGGTATGGTGTGCCCAACGGACTTAAGACAGGGGAAAAAAGGCCAGCTGTGGTTTTGGTTCACGGCGGGGGTGGTACCGCTTTTCCAGGATGGATAAAGGAATGGACAGATAGGGGATATATCGCTATTGCAGTAGCTTTGGAAGGCCAGGTTCCTGGAGAAAAAGTTGAACATAGCAATGGGGAAAAACTATGGCCGGGCCATGAATTTTCCGGACCGCGAAGAATAGGTTTTTTTGAGGATGTTGTTACTAAAAAGTTGGAGGACCAATGGTTTTATCACGCCGTTGCAGACGTAATGCTGGCCACCAGTTTGTTAAAAAGTTTTCCGGAAGTGGATGTTGAGAGCATCGGTATCAGTGGAATTTCTTGGGGTGGTATTCTTACAAATGTGATTACGGGCATTGATGACCGCTATGCCTTTGCAATCCCGGTATATGGTTGTGGATTTTTGCATGAAACACCACATTATAGTAGCCTCCTAACCCATTTGAACAAAGAACAACGACAATTCTATCTTCAAAATTGGGAACCTTCCTTGTACATCCCCTTGCAGGAGCAGCCCACCTTGTTTGTCAATGGCACCAATGATTTTCATTTCACTATGAACAGCTTCACGAAAACGTATGAAACTTCCAAAAACGAAAAGCACCTCTATGTTGAACATAATATGAAACACGGGCATAGCCCCGGTTGGGAGCCCGAAGAAATTTACGCCTTTGCAGATTATGTTGTAAAAAAGGGTACGCAACCCTTAATACCTAGGTTTAAGGGGTTAAGGAAAAATAACGAATTGGTATATGGGTACAATGGAAAAGTAACAAAAGCTTATCTGTACTATACTAGCGATACGGCAGATTGGGGTAGGGATAATTATAAATGGCAACAAACCGCCATGCATTTTTCCGATTCCAAGAAAATAATTTCGGGAAAATTGCCGGAAAATTCACAGGCCTATTTTGTTAATATCATTGATTCCGAAGGGCTAATGTATAGTTCTCCTATGCGAATGGTCAAGAAAAATAGCCATTAGCCAGTTCGAATATATTAGATAATGGACCTAATTAAATAAACATAAATCTATTAATAAAATCTAACAATGAATTTTAAAATCGGGAAGAAGCAATTCATATTGCTATTGATGGCAGTGGTATTGCAAGTTGGTACTATTTTGGCACAAGAAAGGCAAAATGGTAAGTCAATGGACGAAATGTGGGGCGAACAGAACACTCTGGGAGCAGATGCCCCCGCTTCAAGGACTGCCCAATTTGATGATGGCAATTATGCCATGTTCATCCATTGGGGTATTTACTCCAATATTGGCAATAAATGGAAAGACAGTACCTATTATGGCATTAGCGAGTGGATCATGAACCCTAGGAGGGCCAATATTCCGGTAGATGAATATATGGCGGAGGCAAAAAATTTCAATCCGGTAAATTTTGATGCCAAGGCCATTGCGCAACTGGCAAAAGATGCCGGGATGAAATATGTTGTTGTTACCAGCAAGCATCATGACGGTTTTGCCATGTACAATTCCAAAAGCAATGATTTCAATATTGTCAAGGCCACTCCTTTTGCCAGAGATCCTATGAAAGAACTGTCAAAGGCCTGTAAAGAACTGGGGCTGGGATTTGGATTTTACTATTCCCACAATCAGGACTGGACCTTTCCGGGGGGCAATGGCGGACCCAAGGTCAATGAAAAAGGTAAAGAAGTAGACTTTGATTATTATTTTAAGAAAAAATGTCTTCCTCAGGTAAAGGAGATCGTTACCGAATATGGGGATATTGCTATGGTTTGGTTTGATACGCCTGGGAACATGGAGAAGAAATATGTAGCTGAATTGGTAGATGTGGTCCGCAAGCATCAACCCAACGCCATGATTTCTGGAAGGGCAGGTCACGGATTGGGAGATTATAAATCTCTTGGCGATATGAATATCCCCGTAGCAAATATAGCGGGGCTATGGGAAACGGTAGATGTTACCAACGACTCTTGGGGTTATGCCTGGTACGATCAGAATTGGAAGAGCCCCAAAAGGATATTGAAGAGTATAATTTCTACGGTGGCCAGGGGAGGCACCTATATGTTGAATGTAGGGCCGGCACCGGATGGCAGTATTCCAACGGAGGCGCAGGAATCCTTACGGGCTTCAGGAGAATGGATCAACAACTACCCGCAGGTAGTATATAAGACCGGTTCTTCGCCATGGGGCCGAAAGTTGCCCTGGGGAGATGTCACCATAGCCTCTGATGGCAAGTTGAACCTCTGTGTTTATGAATGGCCTTTGGATGGCAAATTGTGGCTTCCAGGCCTAAAAAATAATATTATCTTCGCAAAGCTTTGGGTACATGGGCAAGCTTTAACTTTGGAGACTGCCAAGGATGGGGATTGGGCCGTGTTAAGCCTTCCGGCCAAACGCCCAGAAAAATTGATCTCCGTAATAGAGCTTGAGGTAGAGGGCAGTCCGGAGGTAGACAGCAGACTTAGTTTGGACCCTGTTTTTGCTACAGAACTTCCAGTGGATTTTGCCACGGCGGAAGGTGCAGCCATCAACGAAAAAAGATGGATGGAAAAATTCGGGGAGTGGAAACACATTGAACAGGCCCAGGATTGGACAGACAAGGGAGAGGTGACCTGGAAGGTAATGATTAAGGAGCCCGGTTATTATCAAACAGAACTGAATTATGCGGGATCTGGCCGCTTGGTTTGGAGAATTACTTCAGACGAAGGGAACCTTGTACAGAACCAGCAGAATTCATCAGAGGTCTATAATTATTATGAAATGGGACTTTTGAAATTTGAAACAGCGGGAGAGCATACCATAACGGTTACCTTGGTAGACGGAAATAGGAAAAGTGCAAGCCTTAAAGAAATACGATTTACCCCCGAAGGAAGTATGGAATAAAATCGATAATATTTAAAAATGACAAAAAAGCCGTTCATCTTAACACTCTTTATTATTCTATTATTTAATACAGCAATTACATATTCCCAGGAATTAAAGCTATCCAATTTATTCTGCGATAATATGGTATTGCAACGTGGCACGGAAGTCCCTGTCTGGGGAGTTGCAGCCCCAAAGGAAAAAATAAGGGTGAAATTTGCTGGCCAAAGTGTCACAACAAGAACTGGGAAAGATGGTAAATGGATGGTTGTATTAGCACCATTGGAGGCGTCGAAAACACCCAGGGAAATGACAATTTCCGGAAAAAAGGAAATAGTATTCTCCAATGTATTAGTTGGGGAGGTGTGGATATGCTCCGGGCAATCCAATATGCAATTTGCCGTATCCAATGCACCGGAAGTTGACGCGCTGTTATCCTCCGCCAAAAACATTAGAAGTTTTGAAGTAAAAAGGACCGTTTCCTTTAAGGAGGAAGACAATGTAAGCGGAAAATGGAAAGATGTACCCCCGAGCAGTGCGGTGGCATTTGGTTTTGCATATTTCCTTGAAAAGGCAGAAGACATTCCTATTGGAATAATACATGCTTCTTGGGGCAGTTCTTCCCTTGAAGCTTGGATGCCACGTGATATGGCCGAAGAGTTTCCTTATTTTAAGGATATTATGAATGACTTAGATGCGGATACCGAAACTCGCAATAGAATCAACAAGGCCCTTTCCAGTGGCGAAGAGAGGACAACGAAAGAGGATATTTTTATGCGTAGGCAGCCCAATATACTTTATAATGCCATGATGAAGCCTTTGGCTCCTTATGCTTGTAGAGGCTTGGTTTGGTACCAAGGGGAACGCAATACACGTTACTATTCCGGGGTGCCTATGGTAAACGAGGACAATTGGTACCATAGGGTAATAGGGATGAAAGAATATGGCGATGTGCTTCAATCTTGGGTAAAGCGGTATAGAAAGGAATGGAAAAACAAGAAGATGCATTTCTCCGTAGTAATGCTTCCTGGTTATGGAAAAGGAACCAATAATAACCCGGATATCGATTCCAAGAGTCCTACTGCTATGTCTTGGGCATGGATGCGGGAGTCGCAACAAAAAGTGCTGGACCTTCCTTACACCAGTGTTGTCAATACCATTGATCTTGGTGATGAAACAGACGTGCACCCCAAGGACAAACTTCCTATTGGCAAAAGATTGGCATTACTTGCCCAAAAACATACCCTTGATAAGGACATTGTTGCAGAAGGGCCAGTTTTAATTCAGGTAAAAGCACAAGATAATGGGCTGGTAATTTATTTTAACAATGCAAAAGGTCTAAAAACGATTGATCAAAAAGATCCTAGAGGTTTTTGGATTGCGGACGAGTCTATGCAATGGCATATGG
>JBFHGV010000307.1:0-4902 GCA_041582955.1 Arenibacter sp. | reverse complement strand
CATCCATTCCCTTATGTCTCATAAAATCGACCCCACTTTTGGCAATTTCCAACCAATTTTCCTTTGGTTCCACCTGGTTGTACAAGGTAGAGAACATCCACGCCTGTCTTCCTTGCAGCCACATAAATTTATCGGTGTCGTACACTCTGCCTTCCCTGTCCAAACAGGTGAAATAGCCGCCATTTTCAGGATCTAGGGAATGTTTCTCCCAAAAAGGGATGATATTGTTCAATAAAGCATCTTTGTACAGTCTACTTTGTAGTTTCATTAATTCCTATTGTTAATGTGAGTTCGATATAAAAATAATTGCAAGACATTGATTTTTTGTAAATTAAAAAAATACTACAGTCCCCTCGAGCGGAGTCGAGAGGTTATTGTACTGTAATGCTATTAAATGAGGTCTCGACTCCGCTCGACCGGACAAAATAATCATAAATAACTCGTTAACAATTAAATATAAATCGAACTCACGTTATTGCTAATAATTTCCAATATACTTTTTTGTTCATTATAAAGCTATGTCCAAGGAAGCGTTAAACCTTAAATCTTCGGCCTCCTTAACGTTTCCGTGTATTATGTTAACGGGGACACAACTAAACATCCATTTCCAGGAATTGCCTCCATGTGGAATCTTTAGAAGAAGGTTGTTCCATCCTTTTTTTAAGGGAACTACTGTTGGTGTCCTATAAAAATAATCCTCGTCCACAAAGCCTATTTCAGGGGTTTCCACTCCTAAATTGGGTTGTTGCCAGATAGGAGGGGCCACTAGGGATCCATTGACCCATATTTTTGGATGTGTGTAATGCCATTCACCTAGGTTGGGGGTAGGACCGCCTCTTCTTCCGCCAGACCTGGACCAGCCCTGAAACCCGATCCAAAATTCCTGTTCACGGGCCTCGGGCGAATATATTTTGGTATGGGCATAGAAAGTACCACTTTTTTCTTCTGTCAAGGCAGGGAAGCCAAAGAAGTGCTTTAAATGAATGGTAGCACCAACATAGGGGCCGTTCCATGTAAACATTTTATCATTTATGGTGTAGGATTCCTTCAAAACCTTTTCCACTTCAAAAATTTTGCCTACCTCCCCCTTATGGTCAAACGGGCCTATAATTTTCCATTCTATATCCGTTTGTTTTACATAAGGAAATTCCCTTTCGTTAAAGAAGAGATCCCTGTGAAGCAGTACTTTTTCTTCAAAGGCCTGGAAAGCTTGTAGTTCGGGGCTGTTTTTTTTCGGTAAATTGGCCCAGTATTCCGGATAGTTCTTGTCTTTTCCCTTCCAAATGGCATCAGAATAGAAAAGTATTGAAGGATAAATTGGGTTCTGTCTTAGAATGTCCCGTTCTTGGTTTACATTGTTGTCCGGCCAGGTGCATAGAATGCCTCCCAAAGCCAGTTCATCGCCTTGAGGTTGCCTGCAGGGTTGCTGGAAAAATAATCTTGCCATGCCCGCAAAGGGATCCAAATGATTAATGTAGTTGGCCCGTGAATCTATAAAGCGATGTCCTTCCCTAGGGCTATATTGGGCCCATAGTTGATTTATGGAAGTTGAATCTTCCTCAATTTCTATACCTTCCTTCCAGACAATTATTTCCCGGCCCTGTTTCTTGATATGATCCATAAGGGTTAGAATCATCTGGTTGTCCACGTATTCTTCCTTGTTTCGCACTTCATCCGTACCCATATGGATATAGGGCATAGTGTCCTCATTGCCTAGGGATATTAGTTCGTCAAAAAGATCCATAAGTATGGGCAAGACCCTTGGGTCTGCCATGGATTCCAAATCGAATGCCCTTCTAAAGGCTGCGGTATGACCCGGGATGTCGAACTCTGGAATAAGGGTAATTTGCCTATCCGCACAGTATTCTAAAATCTCTTTGAACTCTTCCTGGGTATAGAATTTTCCTTTCCCCCGTGCCGTGGCCTTATCCGATTGTAATTCCGGATACTTTTTACTTTCCAAGCGCCATCCAGGGTCATCGGTTAAATGCCAGTGAAAAACGTTCATTTTATATTGGGCCAACACGTCTATCTGCTCCTTTAATTGCGCCACGGATTGAAAGTTTCTTCCCGTATCATGCATAAAGCCACGGATCTTAAAGGCGGGCCAGTCCACTATTTTTATTTCTGGAAATGTACCAAGTCGGTTTTGTTTACGGAACAATTGCTTTAAAGTCTGAATTCCATAAAAAATGCCTTTTTCGGTTGTCGACGAAAGGGTAATTGTACTGTCGATGTTCAATGAGTAGGCTTCCTCATTGTCTATTTGAGGAAGTGCTTTTCTGACCAATGTAATTTTTATACCCTGTTGATCCGGGCTTATATTGTTTTCTTTAAAAAAATCGGTCAGTAAATTTCCCTCCTTTTTAAATTCAGTATCGGCAATGGAGATATATTTAAAGGACAATAAGTTTTTTCCAAAGGTAATTTCCTGGGGAGTAGGGATTAAGGGAAAGCTATTTTCTTGGGATAGGGCCATCTTTTGATCTTGCTGGCAACCTATGCCTATCCATAGCAAGGTCAGTGGTACAATCCTTATAAGGTCTTTAATTTTATAGTTCATCTTGATCATTTATATTGGAAAATGTTGAAGTTGGCCACCCTTCCCCGTTTATCAAATTAGCATTGGTATAGGGAGAATAACCATATTTAACATATCTTGGGTTTTTTACGTTATGGGACCATATCCTTAAAGTGCCATTTTTAATTTTACTTTGAGCAGGGAAGAAAATTTTATCCATTCCGGCAATTTGAATATCATTCACCTCTTTCTGGTCTTCAGTCCTTAACCCGTCCGAATTTGTAAAATGGACTTCCAAAAAATCGCGTTCAACATTTACATAATCCAGTAATGGACCCGAAAATGTTATGTCTCGGTCGTAACTATTGGCCAGGGCAATTGATGCCAATCGTTGGCCAATGGCCCATTTTTCTTTGGGATGGACATCGGTTGGGTGCCCTAGGTCCGATGATACCGCCATTCCGGTGTAGGGAATAGATAAAAGCCTTCTTTGTGAGTCCCTAAAATGGCCCCAGCCAGGTCTATTGAGACTGCTTAACTGGACAAAATTAAAAGCTAAGTTAGGTCTGCCCCAATGCGTTCGCCAGTCTTTTATCAATAACTTGAATAATCTGGAATGCAATCCCGGGCGTTCGGCATTGGATTCTCCTTGGTACCAAATAACTCCTTTTATGGTGTAAGATGTAATGGGCAGTATTCCAGCATCAAAAAGTAGGGTTGGATCAAAAGGATGCCTTGCTTTTATATGGTATTCGTCCATGTTTTCAAGGTTCCTCTCCTTTCTTTTGGAAACCCAGGGCTGTACCATGGGGTTCAGATGGGTGTCATTTAACAGATCAATAGTTTCATGGGTAGTTTCCATGGTTTTCCGACTAATCCAACTTTGGGTGGTGGACCCCCCTACGGCATTGCATATAATCCCAATGGGTACCTTTAATTCTTTTTGTAGATTGAATGCGAATGAGTAGCCGATGGCTGAAAAATTTTCCCGTACTTCCCCAGTTGAGTTGCTCCATCCCGAAAATTTAAAATAATCACGGGCATTGCACGAAAGAAGTTCTTCTTTGGTAAATTGATGATCCGAAGGAGATGCTTTGCCGTCCATGGAAAATAAGAATATGTTGGAATTTAGGGAATCCTTCAAAACCGTATCGGCATTATTCATATCCCTAACCCTAAAATCCATGTTCGATTGACCGGATGCCAACCAAACCTCCCCGATAAAAACCTTTTTAATGGTATGGCGGCCAGAAGTTTTTGTTTTGATAGATAGCTCGTGCGGTCCTCCGGCAGCCATAGCAGGAAACCCTATTTTCCATTGCCCATTTCTATGCACAATGGTCGAGATGGAACGATGGTTGAAAACCACGGAGACCGTATCATTGGCATTTGCGGAGCCTTTAATAACAATGGGTTCATTTCTTTGTAACACCATATTCTCCCCGTATAATGGGGGCAACTGCAATCCGCCGTAATCCCCACTAATAAATTGGTAGGTTTTTTGGGCAAGAATAGTGGCCCCTTTCCCTGTAGGATGGAGGTTGTCCGAGTATAATTCCGGAAATCGGTACAAAGGTTCGGATAAGTCTATAATGGCTACTTGAGCCTTTGTGCCAATTTCCATTATTTTTGCCTGAACCTCCATATAGTTCTCCCGCATTCCTTCCTCGAACCAATGATGTCCGGAAAATGAGGGAGACATTTTACATATACCTACTTTTGGTTTAGACGGTAACGACCTATAGGCTTGAATCATTTCCAAATAATCCGAAACAAATTTGTCCTTGTGTTTGGGCCAATTGTTGTTTCCCTGGTCATTTAATCCCAAATGGATAAGGACCAGATCGGGCAAGAATATCATGGATTTGGCATATTCGGGAGTTAGCCAATATGGTTTATGCCCGTTTTTAAGAAGGGTAGCGCCAGGATGGCCAAAATTGCCTATTTCATATGAGGTTCCCAGTAATTTTTGTAATTGTGCAGGATAGGAGTTTAGGCTTCTATCCTTTATGGTCGTGCCATAGGTTACACTGTTGCCCACACAAGCTACTTTGATTTTTTGGGCCACCATTAGTTGTGAAAACAAGAATAATAATATGCATAATTTTTTAAACATCTAAATGGGAGAGGTTAATATTAAGGAATAGTATTGCCCACGGCCAAGCGGCTGGTATGGTCCATAATTCCCAAGGCATTCAAGGCCGATCTTGCTTCTTCCAATTCTTTTGGCGAAAGGGTTGCATGTGGAAATCTACTGGGGCCACAATCCACGCCCAAGACCTTCATAAAGGATTTGGCCGCCCCATTAAAACCACCTTTTGCATTTAGGGTATCCACGAACTTCATGGATTTTTCCTGAAGGGCCGCAGCCAACTTATGGT
>JBFHGV010000306.1:0-4919 GCA_041582955.1 Arenibacter sp. | reverse complement strand
AATTACAGTGGGACACCTATAACAGACAAGACTGAAATGGAGGGCATGGAGCAACCTTTACATTATTGGGTTCCCTCCATCGCTCCAAGCGGTATGGCTTTTGTAACCTCGGATAAATATCCTGAATGGAAAGGGAACCTATTGATTGGCTCCTTAAAATTTCAGTACTTGGAACGGTTGGAACTAAAAGGAAATAAGGTTGTATACAGAGAAAAATTAATGCCAGATCTGGGAAGGGTACGCGACGTAAGACAGGCCCCGGACGGTTATATCTATGTAGCCGTTGAAGGTAAGGGTATCTATAAATTAATTCCACAAAAATAACTTCCCGCCACATAAAATTCCTAGAAAATAAGATATGAAACTACTTTTTTCACTCTATTTTACTACCCTCACTTTGTTATCCATTACGCTCTTTCAAGAACAAGATACACCGTTGAAGGCCAGCATGGAACGGGGTAAGGATATTTATAACGACTTCTGCGTTAATTGTCATATGAGTAATGGGGAAGGAGTGGCAGGAACTTTCCCCCCGTTGGCAAATTCAGATTTTTTACTCCAGAAAAGAGAAGAAAGTATTCGTGGTATCAAATATGGACAACAAGGATATATATTGGTAAATGGGGAAGCATATGACAACACTATGCCACCTATGGGATTGGAAGATGAGGAAATTGCCGATGTCATGAATTACATACTTAATTCATGGGGCAATAAAAGTGATTCCATAGTAACCCCCGAAGAGGTTACTATGAACATTATTGAATAACCCTAATTCTTATATGCGTCAATGGCCTTTTTTACCGAGCCGTATTTTTTTAATAATTCTTCTGCTTGGGAATACTCAATTTTTAGCTCTTCTACCAAGTAACGGGTACCACGGTCCACCAACTTTTCGTTGGTAAGTTGCATGTTCACCATTTTATTGCCTTTCACCCTACCTATCCTGATCATTAAAGCGGTAGAAATCATGTTCAGGACCAACTTCTGTGAAGTTCCACTTTTCATTCTGGTACTGCCCGTAACAAATTCAGGCCCCACATTTACGGCAATAGGAATCTCCACAGCTTTGGTCAAGGGAGAACCGGGGTTATTGGTTATACAAGCGGTCAATAATCCATGGGCAGAAGCTTCCTTTACGCCACCTATAACATAAGGGGTGGTACCCGAAGCCGCAATTCCAACAACTGTATCCTGTTTTGTAATATCATATGCCTTTAAGTCTTCCCAGGCCTGGCTAGCATCGTCCTCAGCATTCTCAACAGCTTTTCTAATAGCAGTATCACCGCCCGCGATCAGTCCGATGACATAATCATGGGACAAACCGAAGGTGGGAGGAATTTCAGAGGCATCCAATATACCTAGGCGCCCACTGGTGCCCGCTCCTATATAAAACAACCTACCCCCTTTATCAAATCTTTCCTTTAAGGCATCTACCAATTTGGTGATTTGCGGTATAACCAATTCTACGGCATCTGCCACCAATTTATCTTCCTTGTTCATATTTTCAAGGATCGAAGCAGTATCCATTAACTCCAAGTCCATATAATTGGACGGTGACTCGGTAATCTTCTTATATTCTTGCATACTTAAATGTTGGTATTGTTTAATTTTAAAATGGTTTTTTTAAGGTTTGGTTACATTGCATTATATTCCTGCCTTATCTATTGTTTAGCGAACCTCTATGCAGTTAAAATGCCACTTCGTGCAATATAGCTATATCATTTCTAATCTTAATATGGCTGCGGCTAAGGACGGCAAACATATGAAATTTTAATTATCAGCTTATTTCTAATTTCAAGTACCATATAGCAGTTAGATCAATTTAAAGTATTTGCACCCCAGCTTTCTTAAATGCTTCCAGCTTTCCATCCGTGGGTTCCAACTCGGTAATTAAAACATCAATCTCTTCCAAGTTACATATTTTATAGCGCTGTGTTGAGCTGATTTTCTCAGAAATTGCAGGAGACACAATCCTTTTTGAGGCCTGTATCATCGCCTTTTTCATTTGTACTATATCCCAATCAAATTCGGTTAACCCATTTTTGGAATCAATGGAATTTGTTCCCAAGAAACACAAATCAACTTTTATATCATGTAACATATTGATTGCACTCCCCCCTACTGCAATTTGAGAATCTTTTGACAATTTCCCACCTATTTGAATAACTTCTACATTGGTTTTGGAAAGCAATTGTACTGCCACCGGCAAACTAGGGGTAAAACATGTGATATTTATATTAGGCGGAATCATCCTAGCAATCTCCATATTGGTAGTACCTCCACTAAATAAAATTACCTGCCCATTTTTTAATAAGTTTATAGCCTTTTTTGCAATGCGTGATTTATTTTCCAAGGAATATATCTCACGGTTTTCCGCCTGATAGTTGTTAAAACCCATTGATATTGCCCCACCATGCACTTTCTTCAATTCTTTAGCAGCGCTTAGCTCTGTTATATCCCTACGGATGGTATCTACGGAAACATTTAATAGTTCAGCCATATCGGAAAACAACACCCTGTTGTGAATCCTGACCTCATTTAAAATAACCTGCTTTCTCTCAGCTTTTAACATATTGCTATCATAATATTAAATGTAGTTTCAATAGCTGTAAAATATTGCAAACACCCCGATAAATCCTGACAAAAGTAAAATTTATTGCAATAATTTGCAAGAATTTGCAGTTATTGCAGTTTTTTGCATACATTTGGATAGCACATTCGGTCGAATAAAAACTTAAATTATTTCAAATTAACTCCAAAAGTCTATGAAAATATTTCAAACAATGAGGGTGAATTTGTCGGGTCATATGGTGTTATGGATATTGCTCGATAGGAGTACAATGGTATTTGGGCAACAGTTTCCCGTTACCTTTATCGGAACTATCACCGAAAATGGCTCGGACATACGGGTTCCTCGGGCCTCATTTTAACAGCCGAAAGGAACAGGAACTTCTACCCTACCCCAACATAGAAAAGGATATCAAAAGTAACACCCCGGCCAATCCATCAATTTAATAGAAATATTGTTTTAGTATGCAAATAGCCTACATTTATACTTTAAAGCTAGGCCGTTTGTTTTAATAGTTAATTAAAATGTTCAAAAAATTAACCCTTTTAATCCTCTTAACGCTTTCCTCCTGCTCTATATTCAAATCCTCAATTCCAACACCCAAGCATGAATTCAGAGGGGTGTGGATCGCCACAGTAGCCAACATTGACTGGCCAAAGCACAATTTGGACAGCATTGAAAAACAAAAAAAGGACTATCTCAAAATCCTGGATTTTTACAAGGATTTAAATTTTAACGCCGTCATTGTCCAGATCCGTGCAGCTGGCGATGCCTTTTATCCCTCCCAATATGCTCCGTGGTCCAGATTTCTAACCGGAAATGAAGGAGTAGCTCCCTCTCCTTATTTTGATCCTCTTAAGTGGATGATAGATGAGGCCCATAATAGAGGTATGGAGTTCCATGCCTGGCTTAATCCCTACCGAGCTACATTTGATAGCAACACAGACCAATTAAGCAAAGAACATGATTTTAACCAACACCCTGAATGGATGTTGAAATACGGAAAAAAATACTACTACAACCCCGGATTACCAGAGGTGCAACAGCACTTGACAAATATAATGGAAGAAGTCGTTACCAATTACGATTTGGATGCCGTGCATTTCGATGATTACTTTTACCCCTATAAAATTAGCAAAGAGGTCTTTGATGACGCCGATGCCTTTACAAAATACGGCCTCCCAATGCAGACCTTGGACGATTGGCGAAGGAGCAATATTGACAGTTTGGTGAAAAATGTGCACCATACCATAAAAAAGGAAAAATCCTGGGTGCAATTCGGTATTAGCCCATTTGGCGTATGGAAAAATAATAGCACTGATCCCAATGGATCCGATACCAAAGCCGGACAGACCACCTATGAGGACCTCTATGCCGACCCCTTGTTATGGATGGAAAAAGGTTGGATAGATTATCTAGTACCACAGGTCTATTGGAGCATGGACCTACCCGTAGCCTCCCATAGCAAAATTGTAGACTGGTGGTCCAAGAATAGCAAAAACACCAACCTGTACATAGGAAACGGACCCTATAAAATAAGGAACAATAGCGATAAAGCTTGGAACAAAAAAAGAGAACTTCCCAATCAATTAAAATTAGCACGAAACTATAATAATGTAACGGGAAATGTATTTTTTAGCGCCAAATCCCTGATGACGAACAATGAGGATATACTAAGAATACTGAGAAAAAAGTATTACCACAATATTGCCCTACCCCCCACCTCTCCCTTACTACAAAACACATTTGAAAATAATACTATCAGCACCAAATATGAAAAAAACAATGAGGTCCTACAATTTAGTATTATTGCAGATAACATAAATGAATTAAGATATGCACTCCTCTACGCCTCCAAAAAAGAGTCCAAATTAAACCTGGACAACCCCCTTCAACTCCTAGAAAAAATACCAATACCCAACGCTGGAAATTTCAATATTAATAGTTCGTTGTTGAAAGGAAAAAAATATATGGCCTTAACCTTTATTAATAGGTTTGGACAAGAAAGTAAACCGCAATTTATCAAAATTAACCAGTAGGGAAAGAAGAGATTTTTCCCCTTATCAATAAAAATAAAAAACACTGTTTAAACAGTAAAATCGGATAAAATGATTCAAAAAGACAAAGGTGCATGGGCATGGGTTCCTGTTTTATACTTTACGCAGGGGATTCCATATGTACTTGTAGTAACAGTTTCGGTAATAATGTATAAAAAACTGGGTATCAGTAATTCAGATATCGGTTTATACACTAGCTGGTTATACCTCCCATGGGTTTTGAAACCGCTATGGAGTCCATTTGTGGATCTAAATGGCACTAAAAGAAAATGGTTTTTGGCCATGCAGTT
>JBFHGV010000305.1:0-4935 GCA_041582955.1 Arenibacter sp. | reverse complement strand
ATAATTTTTAAATTTTTTCTTCATTTGTCCAAGGAGGAACAACGACAGCGATTATTGAGAAGGTTGGCCTTAAAAAAGAAAAATTGGAAGTTTTCACCTGGAGATCTAAAAGAAAGACTTCTCTGGGATCAGTATCAACAGTATTATGAAGAGGCGATAAGCAAAACCTCAAAATCCTATGCCCCATGGTATATAATTCCATCGGATAATAAAAAAGCCGCCCGGCTCATTGTGGCGTCCGTGTTGTTTGAAGAGTTAAAAAAATACAAAGATATTAAGGAGCCGGAGTTAGATGATAAAATAAAGGCTAATTTAGAGGAATATAAAAAACAATTAGAAGACGAATGAGGTATTTATTGCTAGTATTACTACTCTTGGCAACACAGCTTAAAGCTCAGCAAAGTGATGAGATCCAGATAAAAAATATTTATAATGAGGCCCTTACCAATGGCAAGGGATATGCGTGGTTAAATTACCTTTCCAATCAAATTGGAGGTCGACTCTCCGGTTCCGTGCAAGCACAACAGGCCGTGGAATATACCAAGGAAGTTATGGACTCCCTTGGGCTGGACCGGGTATGGTTACAAGCGGTTAAAGTGCCAAAGTGGGTAAGGGGTACCCCTGAATTTGCCTATTTGGAAAGCAATCCCGGTATAACCAATAATGTGCCTATATGTGCCTTGGGTGGATCTGTAGCTACTCCTTTGGGAGGGCTTAAGGCCAAAGTGGTCGAGGTAAGGGGCATAGAGGGGCTAAAAGCCTTGGGGCGTGAGAAAATAGAAGGTAAGATCGTTTTTTTTAACAAACCTATGGACCCAACAAATATTAATACTTTTGAATCCTATAAGGGTTGTGCGGATCAGCGCTATTCCGGTGCGGCCGAAGCAGCCAAATTTGGAGCTGTTGGCGTTATTGTTAGGTCCTTGAACCTAAGGTTGGACGATTACCCGCATACTGGAGCCATGAGCTATGGCAATACCCCTGTTGAAGAAAGAATTCCGGCGGCAGCCATCAGTACAAACGGAGCCGAACTCCTTAGTGCCACCTTAAAGCTAAATCCCAATATTAATTTTTTCTTTAGGCAAAATTGTAAAGTACTTCCCGATGCCGATTCCTATAATGTTATTGGGGAAATAAAAGGAAGCACCTACCCCAATGAGATTATGGTGGTGGGTGGCCATTTGGATTCTTGGGACTTGGGCGATGGTTCCCATGACGATGGTGCTGGCTGTGTGCAAAGTATGGAAGTGCTAAGGTTGTTAAAGGCAACCGGGTATAAACCCAAACGAACTATAAGAGTGGTACTTTTTATGAATGAGGAAAACGGACTTAGAGGGGGCGTTACCTATGCCGAGCAGGCAGCCAAGAAAAGGGAGAGACATATCTTTGCGCTTGAAAGTGATGCCGGAGGCTTTACTCCCCGTGGTTTTTCTTTTGACTGTGATCAAGCAAATTTTAATCAGGTGCTGGGATGGAAGCGTTTGTTTGAGCCTTATTTAATTCATTTGTTCAATAGAGGCGGTAGCGGAGCGGACATAGGCCCTCTTAAAAGCGATAATATTGTTTTGGCAGGATTGCGGCCCGATTCGCAACGTTATTTTGATCATCACCACGCCGCAAACGATACTTTTGAACATGTAAACAAACGAGAACTAGAGCTTGGGGCTGCTTCAATGGCAAGTCTAGTCTATTTATTTGATGCCTATGGAGTTGTTCCGTCAAACAACTAATACCCTTGTAGCGCTATATTTTCCAAGGTAAAAGCGTTTATTCATGCGGTGAACCTATGAAAGCCCTTATTACGGTTAGGTGATAATGTTAAGTGGTAAAGTAGTGGCCTTATTTTCCAATGCACTTAAGAGAAGCAGAACTTACGGGCAACCAATTGTTGTTTCTTTTGTGCCTTTAGGTGCAGGCAGCTTTAATACAAGGAGTAACAGTTTTAAAACCCAAAACAAAATGTTACCTTTGCAGCTCATAAAAAATAGCGATATGCAAGACGGAATTTACGCAAAATTCAATACTTCGAAAGGAGATATAGTAGTAAAGCTTACACATGATAAAACACCGGGGACAGTGGGTAATTTTGTGGCTTTGGCTGAAGGAAATTTGGAAAATAGTGTTAGACCACAGGGAAAACCGTATTATGACGGATTGAAGTTCCACAGGGTTATTCCAGATTTTATGATCCAAGGTGGTTGCCCTCTAGGTACTGGTACTGGTGATGGAGGATATAAATTTGATGATGAATTTCATCCAGAATTGACCCATGACGGTCCAGGGGTGCTTTCAATGGCCAACGCGGGACCAGGAACCAACGGTACTCAATTTTTTATTACCCACGTAGCCACACCATGGTTAGATAATAAGCACACCGTTTTTGGCCATGTCGTAGAAGGACAGGAGGTAGTAGATGCTATTAAGCAAGGTGATAAAATAGAGCATTTGACCATAGAGAGAATTGGAGAGGAAGCCGAGAAATGGAATGCCATTGAAGCTTTCAGAACTTTTGAAGGCTCTAGGGAAAAAAGATTGGCGGAAGAAAAGGAAAGAATGGCCGCGGAATTGGATAAGGTAGCAGCTGGCTTTAACGAAACAGAAAGCGGACTTAGGTATAAGATTGTACAAGAAGGAACAGGGCCTAAATCCGAAAGTGGAAAGAACGTGTCCGTACATTATGAAGGGGCGTTGTTAGACGGTCAAGTATTTGATTCTTCTTACAAAAGAAAGGAGCCTATAAGTTTTCAGCTTGGGGTAGGACAGGTAATCCCAGGATGGGATGAAGGTATAGGACTGCTCAAGGTTGGGGATAAGGCCAGGTTTGTTATTCCATCACACCTTGCCTATGGAAGCGCAGGCGCTGGCGGAGTTATTCCTCCTAATGCAACCCTTATATTTGATGTAGAATTAATGGGGGTGAATTAATACCTCTGGCTTTCAACAATAATAGTAAAAGGTTCTAAGAAATTAGAGCCTTTTTTTTGCTTTCGCTGGCCGGCAAAATCTGTATTTGGTGTGCCAATAATATGGTAGGTACAAACCCTGTAAAAGAGGGTAATACCAATTACTAGCTTGTTTATCGCTTGGTTCTGTTTAAACTGAGAACAAAAAGTGCAATATTTATTACCAATAAAGATAAGAGTATGGTGAAAAAGGTGGTCATGATACAGCTATTTACAATGGTTTAAATTCAGTGTTTGTAAGCTAGATGGAAAAAGAATAGATTGGTTGCGTAAAAAAATATAACTTTTACAAGATGATCAAAATGTATAGAATTGGGGTATTCCTATTTGTAAGAATGGCAATTAAAAAAACCCATCCTTTGGGATGGGCTCTATTTTCTAAAAAAAATTGTTACGTAATTATATTAAATCACTTTTACGTTTACCGCGTTCAATCCTTTTTTACCTTGTTGTAGTTCAAATTCTACAACATCACCTTCGCGAATTTCGTCGATTAAACCAGAAATGTGTACAAAGTGATCTTCGCTTGAGCCTTCCTCAGTGATAAATCCAAAACCTTTAGAATCATTGAAGAATTTTACTGTTCCTTTATTCATTATAAAAAATTAAAAAAATTATATTAAGTGCGAAGATAGGGTATAATTATTTAACTATATGATTTTTCGACAGTTATATTTTTGTTATCTTATTTTCTGTCTTGCCTTTTTGTTAGTTTTTAACGCTAAACCATTGTCTGCTAATGTCCTTGCTGCGTTATTTTTTTTCGGCGGAAGACAGTTTTTTCTTATTTGCGCTTGTTTTTTTAAAATAGCTGGAATTTCGGAATGCTGCAATCCGCCCCTGTTCTAAAATAACAATTATGGGTTGTAGTGCCAACATAATGCCTTGGAGCAAATAGAGCACATATTGTTGAGGTAAAGCGGAGAAATCCTTAAAATTTTAGGGGAAAAGAAAAGGTCTTCCCCAATTTGGAGAAGACCTTTGTCGTAGCTAGTGCTGCAGTACCTTTATCAATATTAAATATTGGGCTGAGGTGTCATCCTTAAATAAGGTTTTATTTCTTCCACGCCTTTTGTAAATATCTTTTTGGCATCTTCCGTATTGATGGCAGGACTCACCACTACCTTTTCTCCATGTTCCCAATTAGCGGGTGTTGCTACTTGATGGTAGGCAGTTAATTGTAGGGAGTCTATAACTCTCAGTAATTCATGAAAATTACGGCCAGTAGAAGCAGGATAGGTTATTATCAGTTTAACTGTTTTGTCAGGAGCTATAATGTAAACAGATCGCACCGTTAGATTGTTGTCCGCATTTGGGTGGATCATATCGTAAAGGGTAGAAACCTTTTTGTCCTCATCCGCTATAATCGGAAAATTTACCGTAGTGTCCTGGGTTTCATTGATGTCCTTGATCCATTCGTTATGGGAGGCCGCACCGTCTACGCTAAGGGCCATCATTTTTACGTTTCTCTTATCAAATTCATCTTTAAACTTTGCCGCAGTCCCCAATTCCGTAGTGCAAACAGGGGTGAAATCTGCTGGGTGGGAAAATAGAATACCCCATCCGTCGCCTAAATAATCATAAAAGTTGATCATGCCCATAGAGCTATCAGCTGTGAAATCAGGAGCGATGTCGCCCAATCGTATTGTTGCCATTTCTTATAGTTTTGATTTAAATTATACTCTATAAAATTAGTAGATTATAATGGAACCGACTTTTTTTAAAGGTTAAAAATCTATTAAAATTTAACAAAAATTGTATAGCCTCCTACCTAGGGGATATAAGAAAACTTGCTTAAATTTAAGCTATGAAAGACAGCACATTAGAAAAATTAAAATATCCCATTGGTCATTTTGTTTTTAGTTCGGAGGTGAGTGACATGGTCTTATCTGATTGGATCTCTGAATTGGAGGCACTCCCTGCCCGTTTGGAGAGTTTAGTGATTCCCCTAAACGAGCAGCAGTTGAATACT
>JBFHGV010000304.1:0-4960 GCA_041582955.1 Arenibacter sp. | reverse complement strand
ACCATTTTTTATCCTTTGATCGCCAATATCTTCATAAAGGCCTATGAACCATCTAAATTCGCCTCCCCGAGGGCCATTTATTTCTATGAAAAATTGAAGTTTTATTTGCTACAGATCATGCCCAATGAGCTGTTTGATGGGATTACCTCCGCAATTTTAGTGCCTTCGGTTCGAAGTTTGGGGCCACTTAGCATGGAGCAGCTGCAAGGGGCCATTCCCAGTTCCTTGCCATTAGGACAGAGTATTATGTTGGTATGGCCACAGTTTACGGGTTTATTGTCGCTTACGTTGCTGTGTTTTCTGCTTTCTTATATAATCTTTATGAAGCGGGAAATACGCTCCAGGGGATAGGGATTTTTATTTGTACTTGAATGAAGGTTTAGGGAACTGTTCAATCCGCAACCGTTAGTCCGTATACCTGAAAGTTATCAATGGTCATATGGTTGTTTACCGTCCTAAAACCAAAATATCCGCTGGTATAAGGTTCGGGGTCATAAAAATCGATGATACATTGGCCATCGCGGTAATATTGAATTATGCCGTTAAAGGCTATTATCTTGATCTTTATGACCTTATTCGGCTTTATGAGGTATTCGGGTTCCGAAAGGTCATGTTCTGGCAACAAGGGCCTGTCACCATTGCCCAGGTATCTTCTAAAGCGTGTTTTGCTATTGTCATGTCCGCCAACACCCATATAGTAAAGCCGTAGGCTGTCATAGTTGCTGAACTTACCTCCGCGCTTTTCAGAATTGGCAAATAGATCATCCGGATTTTCGGGGTCTTTTGCCATCCAAAAGCAATTGAGATCGGAAACCCGGTCTTGGGGTCCCCCTTGATCTATGACATAGGCATCATATTGGATCATAATGGGGCCTTCCAATTCTTTATTAAACCAAATGGTACAGCCGGCAACATCGGTAATTTCCAATTTTCCGTCCACAGTTTCTGCAGTACCGCCCGGCATCTGCTCAACCACCCAATTCTGAAGTCCGTCCTTAAAAGAATCACAATACATCTCTTTTTTTTGTACCGTCAGCGTATCATTGATCCGTTCCCTTGCTTCCTGCGCCAATACGGTTGTACCAATGCACAACACTATTGCAGTTAAAATGATTTTATTTCCCATAAGTATTCTGTTCTTCAGTTCTTGCATTTTTGAGGGCACATAACCCGAGCTGGGGCCATAATGTGCCGCTCTTCTTCACCACCAACAACCTGCTGTCTATTTAATGTGGCGCAGTTTAATTATTGGGTACTTGGCCCAAGGCTGCTACAATTATTTCTCGTTCGCCTTAAAAGCCATTTCCCCCATTTTGTTCAAAATCTTCTTTCTTAGCCCTGCTATCAATTCGGGATGTTGTTCCGCAATATTCAATTGTTCTTTTGCAGAGGAATGGTGGTCATATAACTCCACTTCGCCGCTACTGTGTTGTGTAAATCTATATTGGTGGGTACGGATGGTAGTGGCGTGACTTTTAATGGCGACGGCTTCGTGACCTTTCGCGTGAGGATCTGCCAAAATGGGCGCCAAGGAAGTACCCTGTGCAAAATCGGGAATCGGAAGTCCGGTTAAATCGCAAAGAGTGGGAAAAACATCTACCGATTCAACTACGGCATCGCTCATCTGACCTTTGTGCTCCATTTCTGGGTTTTGGATAATCAATGGGGATCGCAACGATTCTTCAAATAGACTGTGCTTGCCCCAAATGGCATGTTCTCCCAGATGCCAACCGTGGTCGCCCCAAAGTACTACCACGGTGTTCTTGTCCGCTCCCGTTTCCTTTAGCTTTTTCAGGATGTCGCCAACATGCTTGTCGGCATAGCTGACACAGGCGGCATAATATTTTTTGAGCTCAAGTGCATAGGCTTCGTCTTTCCTGGGATCCTTGCCTTGGCGGTTATAGTTCATAAATTCGCCTGAGCCGTGCCAGGTGGTGGTGCCTGAGGGTTTCTCGGGATGCGGTACTGGCGGAATGTCTACATTCTCATAAAGGTCCAAATAGCGCTTCGGCATTCCAAAGGGGAGGTGCGGTTTTATTAGCCCAATGGCGAGGAAAAAAGGTTTGTTTCCTTTGGTCAATTCATTTAGCTGATGCAATCCTTCTTCAGCGATATGGCCATCCGGATAACTTTTGTCGTCATCATCCACCGTTTCCATAACATCACGTTCATTAGCGGTTCTAATTTTGCCATATGCCAATCCGTGCATGGCCCCTCTGGGATGCTGCCATTCGGCAACGGGCATCAAATGCCTGTCCCAGGCGTTGGGCATTTCGGGTATCCCATCCTCGTTCCAATCATCGCCTCCCCTGCCACCGGGGTGATGCGATACCTTGCCCACCGAAACCGTGGTGTACCCATTTTTCCGGAACCATTCGGGCATACTGGGCACAACGGGATCTTTTTTTTCGATGGCCTGCGCACGTTCAAACAAGGACTGGTTGCTTTTGTCCCGGTACTCCACTCCGTAGAGCCCGGTTAAAAAGGCATATCTAGAAGGTCCGCAGCTAGGGGCATTCACATAATGTCGACTAAAAGCCCGGCTTACCGATGCAAGGCTGTCGATGTTGGGTGAGTGTATGTAGGTCTGGCCAAATGCCGCAAGCTCTGGCCTAAGGTCATCTATACAGATAATGAGTACGTTCTTCTGTTGGGCGATGGCATAATAGGAACCACACAGGAGTAGGACCATAAGCACGAAACCCTTTTTAGTTAAGGAAATCTCCCTGTCCATAAGATTTAAATAATTGATTTTCATTATAGTTTTTATTTCAAAAGGTTTCTTCCTGGTTTAAATACTCTTCCGCTTTTTCTTCACAACGCTTGGCAGTGGAAGTTATAATCCATGTTCAATATTATGTTGGCGCCGTTCAATAAAAAGGGTGTCATGCAATGGGACCGACTTAAAAATAGCTGTTAGCAACTAAATTAAGGTCTTTCCCGTTCCCAAATATGGCTACCGTCCAAAAGTTGTCCGTATTCCACTTCGAGTAATTTTTTCATTTCGGCAAAAATCTCAGGTTTTTTAGTAATAAGATTATCCGTTTCGGACCTATCTTCTTTTAAATCGTACAATTCAAAATCGCTGAGTTTACTGGTTTTGATCAATTTTTCATTTCCAGAATACATATTATTCAAGTTGGGCAAATATTGTCCGTTGTTCTTTAATCGGGCCAGTATTTTATAATTCCCATGGCGCATGGCAAGCTGATGCTCGTTAAGGGCATTATAAAAACTGTAAAGAATAGGTTTTTTACGCTGGAATTCGCCTTTCTCAAAAAGCGATGAGAACGACTCTCCGTCCAGTTCTTTATTAGGCAATTCAGCACCCGTAAGTTCGCAGAGTGTAGGAAGCAGATCCAATGCGGACACTACGGCATCGGAAGTACCGTTATAGACACTTCTTCCCATCCAATGTATGATGCCGGGAACCCTAAAGCCTGCTTCGGTAGTCCATAATTTCCTTCCTTTTAAACCACCCGTTTGGCCAAAGGTTCTTTTTGCACCGGAGTATCTGTTCAGAGTCTCCGGACCATTATCCGAAGTGAAAATAATCAAGGTGTTATCTTCTCCTTTTTCCTCTAAATACTTCAATAATCTGCCCACTGCCCTATCTACATTGGCCACATTGGCAAAAAATTGTGCTTCTTCCAGACCATTGGAAAATGGAAGATACTCTTGTACAAGGTCTTCTGGCGAGGCAATGGGCTCATGGGGTTCGTGAAAAGTGAGCTGAAGGTAAAAAGGATTATCATCATTATTTTTATCGAGCCAGTTTATTGCTTCATCTACCACTATTTGGCAACTGAACCCCTTAATTTCCCCTACTTCTCCACCATTTCTGACAAAATTCTTGGGGTTTTCATGACTTGGTGATGCATTGTTATGTGTAGCGAACCAATGGTTGAAACCAAAATAATCCGGTTGAGGCTGAGCAGGATTATTGAAAAGTGAACTGCAATGCCACTTGCCTACCAAAGCCGTTTTATAACCTACGGTCTTAAGCCTTTTGGGAATGGTTTCCTCTCCTTTTTGAAGGTGGACGATATCACGTAAATCTTCGCTTTTTTTTGGCCCGGGGATGAAATCATAAATTCCGGCACGATTGGGACTTCTACCAGTTAGTAGACCTACTCTGGAAGGGGAGCACACTGGTGCGGCCGAATAAAACTGAGTTAGTTTAATACCTGCTTCGGCCAGTTTATCTATGTTCGGCGTTTTGATAACGGAATGTCCATAGGAAGAGAGGTCGCCATACCCAAGGTCATCACATAAAAAAACAACAATATTGGGTTTTTCCTTGGCCTTTGGTGATTGAGCATGGCCAATTGCCATGAGGGAGAGGCATACAAAAGCAGTTAGCAGGTTATTGAGATGTATCATATTTAAAATTGTCTTTTTCTGGATGTTTAATTTTACAATTTCGGAACCTTCATCACAAACTCTTTGGAAGAGTAGTCCCTTACGGCGGTGATGGTAACCTTTTTACCTTGATGCCTTATTAAGAGTTGTTTTAAAGCATCGATATTTTCAACCTTTTCTCCATTTATTTGTTGAACAACCCAATCCTTGTCCAATTTGGACTTTAGCCACATTTTGGCGTTTTCTTTGTTCAATGATTTAATATAACATCCGTAGTTGTATCCTCCGGTGGCATCTATCAGGTCCGGGTCATCGGCAATATTGACCAATAAGGCACCATGGACTTCCAATTCCAAAGCGCGGGCCGGAGTTTTTGAATTGTTGCCCTCATATTTTCCATTGATCAAAGTTTGGAACCAGCTGGGGTACACTACCTTCTCTACCTTACTAAATTTAGCCTCATTGGTAAAACCGATCGGATTTCCATTACTGTCAAAAGTCCTTGCCTTAAGCGCAGTGGTTTTTTGGAGTTGGACCGCATCGGTGTACTGCAAAGAGTGAATGGAGGGCTCTGACCCATCAAGGGTATAAAAGACTT
>JBFHGV010000303.1:0-4984 GCA_041582955.1 Arenibacter sp. | reverse complement strand
TTTCCACAAAACTTTCAAATAGCACATTACCCAACTCGGCAATAAGAATATCAGAGGCCGGCTGCACGGGTTCTACCTTAAAATTGTACTCTAAATAAATAGGATTCGACATATTGTAGTTTATTGTTGTTTGCCCCATATAAGGAAAAGTGCCCGTTAACGAATCAACGGGCAGCTGTATTCCTTAAGCCCAAAATCTCTTTATAGGTAAATTTGGACCTACAGTTTATTTAATTATAACTCCTATAGCTTTTATCCTATTGCCTTGATAATCGCAACAAAGTCGTCCGCTACCAAAGAAGCTCCTCCTATTAACCCTCCATCTACATCTGGTTTAGAGAATATTTCTACGGCATTGGCCGGTTTTACACTACCTCCGTACAATATGGAAACCTTGTTGGCCACACTTGTATCATAGGCCTCCGTAATCGTTTTACGGATAAAGGCATGCATTTCCTGCGCTTGCTCCGGTGATGCGGTTTCTCCGGTACCTATTGCCCATACCGGCTCATAGGCCAAGATAATTTTGCTCCAATCTGCTGCATCCAAGGTAAACAGGGCATTCTTTAATTGGCTTTCCACCACATTAAAATGATTTCCGGACTTGCGATCCTCCAACTCTTCCCCAAAACAAAACATTACCCTCATACCCTTGGCCAATGCAGCTGCCACTTTTTTGGCCAATATTTCGTCCGTTTCCCCAAAATAGGCCCTTCTTTCCGAGTGCCCTATAATTACCGTATCTACCCCTACGCCCAAAAGCATATCTGCAGAAATTTCACCCGTATAGGCACCATTTTCGGCAAAGTGCATATTCTGTGCTATTACTTGGATAGTTGAGGATTCCAATTGAGTTACAGCCGAGGCCAGATTCACAGCGGTAGGCGCTACCATAACTTCTGCCCGTGTTTCTGGAAGCTTAGCGGAAAGTTCTGTCAACAATTCTTTCGTTTCCCCTAGGTTCTTATTCATTTTCCAATTCCCTGCTACTATTTTACTTCTCATTTTACACCTATTTATGTTGTTCTTTCTTTATGTGATTAGTTACTATTTTGCTTATAGAATTTGTGTTACATACTAATTAAATTCCAAATCTGCCAAATCCTTGTAATGTACCTTTTGGACTATGGTTCCTTTTTCCAAAACCAATACACCTGGGTTGGAGCGGACTATGGTCTTTAAAGTGGTTTCATCGGTAAAGTAAAAATCGAATCCCAGTTGATACTCCTTTTTTATTTTTTGGGTATACCCTGGTCCGGAAGCCGACATGCCAATAACTTTATATTCTTCTTTCAAAGCCTTATCGGTCACCTCTTTTATATCTTCAAAAGCACTATATTGACTCTTTGCCAAATCATAGGCGATTACCATCACCAACTTAGGCTCCTGTAAAAGATCAACCGCAAAATCTTCCCCCTCCTTTTCTATAGTAAAATCATGTATCGGAGGTTCATACCCCTTTTGAACCTCTTTGGTCTCTACACCAATAAACTCACCATCCACCGAAGGGTAATCCCCATTGGTAACAATAACCTTCTCTTCACCATTTACATTGAACTTCCAACTATAATCAAAAATAGCCACCGGTGCCCCTTCAGGAACACTCATACCTTCCTCTATATTGGCGCCAATCTTATAGGGTCTAAAATCTATTGCTGGCAAATGGTTAAGCACATAATAAGCAAAGATAGCACTAGCCAATAAACTAACCCCAACAACAAGTCTTTTTCCGCCCTCCCCTAAAGGCGATTTAATATAGTTGATACCAAGCAAAAGTATAACAATGAGTACCAACAGTATTACGTCCTTGGTAAAAGATTCCCAAGGCGTTAGTTTTATGGCGTCCCCAAAACAGCCGCAATCAGTAACCTTATTAAAATATGCGGAATAAAAAGTTAGGAAGGTAAAAAACACAATCATGGCCAATAGGCTCCATAGTGTAACCTTAATCCGAAAACCTACCAATAGCATTACCCCCAACAGCACCTCTGAAATAACAACCAAAATAGATATCGCCAAGGCATAGGGCATTAAAAACTCCAAATCAAGAACACCCGGACTAAAATATTCTTCCAGTTTAAAAGAAAACCCAACCGGATCGTTTAATTTTATAAACCCACTTATGATAAATAATAGCCCCACAATAATGCGGCTTAGCGTCACTATATATTTCATATTTTATTAAATTCCTTTTTAAACGAACCTTTTAACTACCGCATACAGGATAACTAATTTATACTATCAAAAAATCACCTCTTAGGCTTTTTCTGCCACCCCTAGGTGTATCATTGCAAAAACAGCATAATTGATCATATCCTGATAATTGGCATCTATTCCTTCGCTTACCAACGTTTTGCCCTTATTGTTCTCTATTTGCTTAACCCGTAACAACTTTTGTAGAATTAAGTCGGTCAAAGAACTCACCCTCATTTCCCGCCATGCTTCCCCATAATCATGATTCTTATTTTCCATCAATGTCTTGGTAATGGAAATATGCTGATCAAAAAGGTCTATGGCTTCCGAAGCAGAAAGGTCTGGTTGGTCCACGATTCCCTTTTCAATCTGGATCAGGGCCATAACGGAATAATTGATTATCCCAATAAATTCGGAAATTTCTCCCTCATCTACCCTGCGCACTTCGTTTTCCTGCAAGCTCCTAATACGTTGCGCCTTAATATATATCTGATCTGTAAGTGAGGGAAGTCTTAGAATTCGCCATGCACTGCCGTAATCTTGCATTTTTTTAAGGAAAAGATCCCTACAAATCTTAATAACGGCATTGTATTGCTCCGAGGTATTGTGCATTTAATGTTTCAAATTTGTGTAAATTTCGCTTAAAATTTTAAACTATTCAAAAATCGAGGTTTAAACTTAACTACCCAAAGTTTTGCCCCATTTTATATAAAAATAATATGACCATAAACTGCAAAGGACAATTACTTGATCTGAGCACCCCAAAAGTTATGGGGATACTTAATATTACTCCCGATTCATTTTATGACGGAGGAAGCTATAAAAGCGAGGACGACCTATTAAAGAAGGTAGATACCATGTTGTTGGATGGAGCTACATTTATAGACGTGGGCGCCTATAGTTCTAGACCGGGTGCCGATCATGTAGACGAAAAAGAGGAGTTGGCCCGTATTGTTCCCATTGTAAAACTACTGTTACAACACTTCCCGGATATTGTACTTTCCATAGATACTTTTAGAAGCACTGTTGCCGAAGAATGTTTATATCATGGTGCAGCAATTATAAATGACATATCGGCCGGGAATTTGGATTCCAAAATGTTATCTACTGTAGGTAAACACAAAGCCCCATATATTATGATGCACATGAGGGGAAACCCCAACAACATGCAACATAAAACCCATTATAAGGACCTGCTTGGCGAAATGCTCTTCTATTTTTCCCAAAAAGTAGCCTTGGCCAGGGAATCGGGGATACAGGATATCATTATAGACCCGGGATTTGGTTTTGCAAAAACCTTGGATCAGAATTATGAAATATTAAATAAATTCAGCTTACTACAACAGTTAGACCTCCCTATTCTGACCGGGGTCAGCAGAAAATCCATGATTTACAAACTACTACAAAACACCCCCAACGAAGCGCTTAACGGTACTACCGCTCTACATATGTACGCCTTGGCCCAAAGCTCAAAAATTCTGAGGGCACACGATGTAAAGGAAGCCATGGAATGTGTTACCCTGTACAAAGCTATCCACACAAATTAAAGGATAACACTTTTATTAAATTATACCAATTGGAAAATTTGGCACAAAGCAACAGCAAACATTTTTTAATAATTTAATTCGCAGTACTGGCTTATTTCCTATTTTTACAAAAACCACAGCCTTGGATTTTTTGAACTTTCTAGATTTTAGTATTACTGACATTTTGGACATCTTTTTGGTGGCCGTGCTTTTGTATTATGTTTACCAATTGGTTAGGGGAACGGTGGCCATTAATATTTTTATAGGAATCGTTATTGTCTGGGGTTTTTGGAAACTGACCGAAGTCTTGGAAATGAAAATGATCAGTAGCATGGTCGGAGGCTTCATGCAAGTGGGCCTAATTGCCCTGATTATAGTTTTTCAACAGGAAATCCGGAAGTTCCTCCTTATGGTAGGCTCTACCAATCTTGCTTCGAAACGCAATTTCCTAAAACACTTTAAATTCCTAAAGGAAGATGGCCTCAGTATAGGTACCAATGTAGATGCGATATTGGCCGCCTGTGAAAAAATGGGCAACTCAAAAACTGGAGCTTTAATTGTTATTGCAAGAAATAACTCAGTGGACTTTGTTAAGTCTACCGGTGATAAAATGTACATAGAAATTACCCAGCCCATATTGGAAAGTATTTTCTATAAAAACAGTCCCTTGCACGATGGGGCCGCCATTATTGAGGACAATTTTATTGTAGCTACTAGGGTAATACTCCCGGTCTCCAACGAGCGAACCATACCCCTACGTTTTGGCCTTAGGCACCGTGCTGCCGTTGGCATTACCGAAAAAACAGATTCATTGGCCCTAATTGTCAGTGAAGAAACCGGTTTAATTTCCTATATAAAAAATGGGGAATTTGTTCTCTATAAGGATCTGTCTGAACTGTCCAGTTTAATCAAAGCAGACCTTATGTAGGCCAATCATGGCAACCTAATTACTAGGCCACCTCTTCGGCCAGGAATTGAGATTCATATAGATTTTGATAATAACCTTTTTGGCGCAATAACTCCTTGTGGGTACCGGTCTCCACAATCTTTCCATCCTGCATTACCAAAATCCTATCTGCCTTTTTTATTGTTGCCAATCGGTGTGCAATAATAATAGAGGTACGACCTTCGGTTATTTTTTCGGTGGCACGCTGTATTAACTGTTCGGAATAGGTATCTACAGAGGAGGTAGCTTCGTCTAACACCAATATACTGGGATTGCTGACATAGGCTCTTAAAAAAGCTATGAGTTGTCGCTGACCACT
>JBFHGV010000302.1:0-5004 GCA_041582955.1 Arenibacter sp. | reverse complement strand
ATTTGTGTGTGATAAACAAAACCCTTAATTTTTGCCAGGAAAACAATGTCCCAATTGAAAAATTGGCCATTCAATTCGCCCTGAGCAACCCTGAGGTACCAACTACCCTATTTAGTTGTAACCAAAGAGATCTCTTAAACAAGAACATAGATTGGAGCGAAGAACCAATTGACACAACCATGATTGAAAAACTAAAACAAATTCTCCAACCTATCAGGAACAAGGATTTTGATTTTGGAGAATATAACGACTAATATGAGTACTGTTGATTTAATTATAATCCTTTTATACTTAGTAGGAATCCTTGTACTTGGTATTCTGTCGACCAGTAAAAGTAAAATGACTTCGGACAATTATTTTTTGGCCGGTCGAAGTTTAAACTGGGTTGTAATTGGTGCTGCCCTATTTGCCAGTAATATCTCTACCATTCATTTGGTTGGTTTGGCCGCTTCCGGGTTTGAAGATGGTTTGGTCTGGGGGAATTTTGAATGGATGGCCTCCGTAGTCCTGATATTTCTGGGACTTATATTTGCTCCCTTTTATTTTAAGAGCCAAATCTCTACCCTACCGGAGTTCCTGGAAAAGAGATATGGTTCCCCATCAAGATCTTTCCTGGCCTTTATGGCCATTTTGGGCGCCTTATTTGTACACATAGGGATGAGTCTCTATGCAGGGGCCGTAGTATTCAAATCTTTTTTTGGGATCGATGTTTTTGTTTCTATTTTGATCATATCGGTCATAACCGCCACCTACACCATTCTTGGAGGATTAAAAGCTGTGGTCATCACTGAAACGGTACAAACGGTAGTCTTGATCATAGGTGCTATAATACTGACGATATTTGCCATTAACGCCTTGCCAGAAATTGGGGTAGAATCCCTAGCCGATTTTAAAGATAGGATAAAGCCAGATCAATTAAGTATGATGAGGAGTGGTGAAAATGCCGGCAACTCCGGATTGTCCTGGTATGCCATATTCTTGGGCTACCCAATTTTGGGACTTTGGTACTGGTGTTCGGATCAAACCATTGTACAGCGCGTATTGGCTGCCAAAAGTGAGGATGATGCCCAAAAAGGGCCCATTTTTGCCGGTTTCCTAAAGGTTCTTCCCGTATTTATTATGGTATTGCCCGGTGTTATTGGCTATGTATTGTTTAAAGATAAAATTAGCAGCAGTAACGAAACTTTACCTGTCCTTATCAATGAACTTCTTCCTATTGGAATAAAGGGCATTTTTGCCGCAGCACTGCTTTCCGCTTTAATGAGCACCATAGCCGCAGCACTCAATAGTTGTTCTACCTTGGTGGCCATCGACATTGCCAAAAGGCTAAAACCATCCCTTTCCGACAAGAAACAAGTACAAATAGGGAAATATGTAGCTGTCATTGTAATGATATTGGCTATTGCCTGGTCTACCCAAGGAGGAAAATTCAATAGTATATTTGAAGCAATCAACAAGATTGCCGCCGCATTGGCACCGCCCATTGCCACGGTATTTCTTTTTGGCGTATTTAGTAAGAGAGGAACAAAAGAAGCCTCCCTAATTACCTTGATATTTGGTTTTATACTGGGGATTAGTGCCTTTGCTGCCGATTTTATCCCCTCACTTAATGGGAATCCAAGTATTATTACGGATACGTGGGGAATTCCGTTCATGATGCAAGCCTGGTGGCTTTTTTGTATATGTTCGGTAGTTTATTTTATAGTTAGTTACCTTACCCCCAAACCTAGTGCAGAACAATTAAAGTATACATGGGACAACCCTTGGCAATTTTTAACCGACAAAAAATTTAAGGGTATCCAGGATGTTCGTCTATATGCCGGCCTCTTGTTTGTGCTATTAATAATCCTATATATTATATTTCAATAATCACATTTAATTATTACAGTATACTGAGAACAAAAAGCTCCAATTAAACATTAAATTTCCCAATATCCCATTTTAAAATGGTCTCCTCTATGAGAAAATCAACTTTACAAATTATTAGCATCCTTAGTGTTACATCACTAATTCTCCTGTCTAGCTGCAAAGAAAAAGTATCCAAAACGGAAGAAAAGAAACCCAACATTATTATTTACCTAACGGATGATTTGGGCTATGGGGATCTAGGTTGCTATGGAAGCCCAATTATAAAAACACCCGAAATTGATAAATTTGCCTCCGAAGGGGTGTTATTAACCGATTGCCATTCGGCAGGAACCGTATGTTCACCTTCACGTGCAGGACTATTAACGGGCAGAAACCCGTATAGAAGTGGGTTTTATTATATTCAGGGAGCTTATGGAGCGCATTTGAAAAAGGATGAGGTTACCATTGCTGAAATGTTAAAGTCCAGTGGCTACGAGACCGCCTTTATGGGAAAATGGCATTTGTCCAGACTGGAAAAAAGTAAGAAACACGATGAGCCCAGTCCAAGCGATCAAGGGTTTGACTATTGGTTCGCCTCTACTCACAATGCTTTTGGTGGCCCCAAAAATTTTGGAAAATTTATACGAAATGGAGAAGCTGTAGGAGAAGTGGATGGCTGGTATTGCGACGTACTTACCGAAGAGGCCACCAACTGGATTACCAATATACGTGACAAATCCAAACCTTTCCTACTCATTGTTTCTACCCATGAACCCCATACTCCCATTGCTCCACCCGAAAAGTACAGTAAAATGTACGACAATGCACAGGTAGACAGCTTGGAAAAATCCATAAAATACGGAGGAGTAGCACGTCCAGAATACGATATTGCCCAGAACAAAAAGGAGTACTACGGCACGGTAACACAATTGGATGCCGCTTTTGGCGACCTAATGAAAACGGTAGACAACAAAAACTTGAGCGACAATACTATGGTAATCTTTACCAGTGACAACGGTCCGGAACACCCCGTTAACCTGGAAGAATCCAAAGGCGAATGGGAAGACCCAATTCGCGACATGTCTTTTGGGACTCCCGGCATTTATAAGGGTATGAAACGATACCCTTATGAAGGGGGACATAGGGTTCCAGGTATAGTACGCTATCCTGGCAAAATTCCCGCCGGAACCACTAGCAATGAATTTGTAGTAGGAACAGATTTTATTGCTACCGCTGCTACACTGGCCAATATAAACCCCCCAAGCAATATAAAAATGGACGCCACAAATGCCTTTCCAGCATTTCTAGGCGAAAAAACGGAGCGCGACAAACCCTATTTATTTCTTTTCCCAACACATGAGGACACCTATTTTAGAATGCCGCATATGGCCATGCGCTATAACGAATACACCCTTCTAGGTTGGTTTCCGGAAAACAAAGACGGTAGCAACCTCATTGATTGGATGAAGTCGTCCGTACCAGAAAAATTCGCACTCTATGATCTTTCTACCGATCCTGAACAAAAAAATAACTTAGCCGAATCAAAGCCGGAAGTGGTAAACAAATTAAAGCCTTTAATGTTAGAACAATGGAAAGACATTAGGGATGAAGGACCAGATTGGGGGAGGTCCAAGTAATTTGCAGAATATTGCCCTTTAATCAGCCCCCATTAAAATAGATGATAAAAAAAATTAACTTCCTTTTTGTTTTAGCATCTCTAGTAATTGGTTGCAATTCCAAGAAAGTAAAACAACAAGAAAAAAAAGAGAGCAAACCCAATATCATTATTTATTTAACCGATGATATGGGGTATGGAGATTTGGGATGCTACGGCAACCCCATTATTGAGACACCTGCCATAGACAAGTTAGCCTCCGAAGGGGTTTTGCTTACCGATTGTCATTCTGCAGGAACTGTCTGCTCACCGTCCAGAGCAGGCTTATTAACGGGTAGAAACCCATACAGAAGCGGTATTTATTATCTACAAGGTTATCATGGGGCCCATCTACAGGACAGTGAAATAACGATAGCGGAAATGCTGAAATCTGCTGGTTATGAAACTGCGTTTATGGGAAAATGGCATTTGTCAAGGTTAGAAAAAACCGCCAAAGCCAAAGAGCCCAACCCGGGTGACCAAGGGTTTGATTATTGGTTTGCCTCTACCCATAATGCTTTTGAAGGTCCCAAAAATTTCACTAAATTTATTAGAAACGGCTCTGCTGTAGGTGAAGTGGATGGTTGGTATTGTGACGTCCTTACCCAAGAGGCCACAGACTGGCTTAGCCACAAAAGGGACAAGGACAAGCCTTTCTTTTTAATTGTTTCCACCCATGAACCGCATGCTCCGCTATCGCCACCTGAGGAATACAGCAGTGCATACAATAACAGCGGCGTGGATTCTTTGGAACGCACTGTAAATTACGGAGGTGTTGCGAGACCCGAATATGACATAAGCAAAAACAAGAAAGAGTATTACGGTACCATTTCACAACTGGATAATGCCTTTGCCAACTTGATGAAAACGGTAGATGAGGAAAACCTAAAAGATAACACTATGGTAATTTTCACTAGTGACAACGGCCCGGAACATCCTGTTAATCTAGAGGAATCCAAAGGAGAATGGGAGGCCCCCACCAGGGATTATTGTTTTGGAACCCCTGGCTCTTTTAGAGGTATGAAACGCTACCCCTATGAGGGAGGCCATAGGGTTCCCGGTATTGTTCGCTATCCAGCTAAGATTCCCGCTGGAACAACTAGTAATGAATTGGTAGTGGCCACAGATTTCTTGACCACAATATCCCAACTTGTAAAAGTAGACCTGCCTAGTGATAAAAACTTGGACGGAACAGATGCATTCCCGGCATTTTTAGGCCAAAAGACAACAAGGGATAAACCCTATCTATGGTTGTTCCCCACCCATGAGGACACTTATTTCAGGATGCCCCACATGGCCATGCGCTATAAGGATTATACGCTATTGGGATGGCTGCCTCAAAAGTTGGAACACCATACCCTAATGCAATGGATGAAATCATCCGTTCCCGTAAAATTTTCGCTTTACGACCTATCTAGGGATCCAGAACAAAAAAATGACCTCGCCGCCTCCAAACCGGAAATGGTAGATAAGTTAAAGGCCTTGATGTTGCAACAATGGAT
>JBFHGV010000301.1:0-5011 GCA_041582955.1 Arenibacter sp. | reverse complement strand
TTTTTCACCGTTCAACAATTTTTGGAAAATATAAAACTTTTTGTTCTACATAATGTTTCACTATTCTACAATTTAGTTCAATAAGACCAATCGCCAAGATAAAGACCGGATTATGAACCAATTCGGAGAACTATTGAAACGAAATTAAAGTTAAAACCTTCTTGAATTCCTTCTATTTGTTCAATCTGCTAAATTAACAGTTTACTAGGATTAAGTAAATGTTATTGTCAACAGTAAAGTCATAAAATTGTTATGTCGGTAAAAAATTAACCAAATATTTGACCCGTGCCAATACGGATTTTATGTTGATGATTGACCTTAAGCTTATATCTATGGAATTGAACTGTTAAGTTTTAATCCATGCAGTGAATAAATAACATTTTAACAACTAACTAAAACTTAATTCATTAAAAATGAAAACAACATGAAGACAATCTTAAAAAAATTATTTCAACAGATTTGTTTGCTGGGTATCTTCTTAGTGGTTTCCCAATCCTATTCGCAGGATAAATTGAAGATTTCAGGAAATGTTAGTTCGGAATCAGACACTATGCCTTTGCCAGGTGTATCTGTAATTGTAAAGGGAACTAATAATGGGGTTTCCACTGATTTTGATGGTAACTACACTATTGAAGCTCCAACTACCGCGGTACTAGTCTTTAGTTACATTGGTTTCAAGACTACTGAGTTACCGGTAAACGGGCAAACTACAATTGATTTGCAAATGTCAGATGACGTTGCTGCTTTGGATGAGGTAGTGGTCACTGGATACTCTACGCAAGAGAAAAAATCCATTACGGCCGCTATATCCACGGTAACCAGTGAGGACTTGGAAAGTGTTCACGCCGGAGCGTCAGTAAGTTCGGGGCTCGCAGGGAAAATCTCTGGGGTAACCTTTAAAATGCCTGATGGCCGTCCCGGAGCCACTGCTGCTATTCAAATTCGTAATATGGGAAACCCTTTATATGTTATAGATGGGATACAGCAGGACGCTGGCCAGTTTAATAACATATCTCCGGGGGATATTGAAAGTATTTCTGTACTTAAGGATGCATCTGCGGCAATTTATGGTGTTAGGGCTGCAAATGGGGTGGTAGTGGTAACCACCAAACGTGGTAAAAAGAATACCAAAAATGTGGTTAATGTAAATTCCTATTACGGAGGTCAAAACTGGTCTAGATTTCCTGAGACCGTTAACGACTCCTATTTATATATGTCAAAAAAGGCGGAAGCTGACCTAAATGAATTTGGGGAAACACAAATAACGAATGAGGAATTGGAGAAATATCGTTTAGGCACTGAAGCAGGATATAAATCATTTGACTGGAAAAATTTTATAATAAAGAAAGACGCACCTCTTTATAGTTTAAATGTAAGCACCTCAGGGGGATCCGAGAAGATTAATTACTATATTTCTGGCACCCAGTTAAAACAAGAGGCTGTTTTAGGTCCTGAATTTAATTTTGAACGCAATAACATTCAAAGTAATCTGGATGCGAACATTACGGATCGATTAAAGGTTGGGGTTCAAATTAACGGTAGAATTGAAACTACCGACAACCCGGGAATTCCTGGTGCCGATGATTACTGGTTGCCAAGATTTGCCATATTGCGCAACCGTCCTTTCGAACGTCCTTACGCCAACGACAACCCAGAGTATCTTAATGATATTGGTCACAACGAAACCAATTGGGCTTTGCACAACAAGAAAATTGGTGGTTACTCTACAAATATTTGGAGAGTTTTGCAGACGAACTTTAGCGGGGAGTACAGATTTGGTGGTTTCGCGGAAGGTCTTACTGTCAAGGGAATGTATTCATATTATATAGCAGATCAGGTATTGAATGGACATGAATATACTTATGATGCTTATACTTATGATGCGGCTAATGATACATATAACGCTACAGGAGGTAGTTCCAACCCATGGAGAGAAAGAAGGAACCGCAAGATTATTAAGAATGTTTATCAAGGTCAAGCTGCTTACAAAAAGTCTTTTGCAGAGGATCATAATGTGGAAGGACTGTTTTTGGTAGAACGTCAAGAACAACGTGATCAAAATCAGTGGGTACGATCTGTTCCTGAAACTAATATTTTGCCTTTAATCTATTTCGCTAACGTAGTAGCATTTCAAGATGCTGATAACGAAGAGGCACGGATAGGGTACATTGGCAAATTCAACTATAATTATAAGGAGAAATACTATTTGGAGCTTTCGGGAAGACAGGATGCCTCGTGGAAGTTTGCCCCAAGTAAGAGGAAAGGCTTCTTTCCTTCCGGTTCCATAGGCTGGAGGATCACTGAAGAAGACTGGTATAAGAATATTGCAGGGGAAGATGCTTGGGTTTCCGAGTTTAAATTGAGGGGGTCTTATGGTGTCTTGGGTGATGATAATATTGGAATTGGTGCCTATGATTATTTACCAGGTTACAATTATAATACTGGAACTGTAATTTTGGATGGCCAACCAGTAGTTGGTGCAAGGGATAAGGGGCAGATAGTTGATAATATTTCCTGGTTCAAAAGTAAGATAACCGATATAGGAATGGACTTCACCCTTTTTGATGGTAAAATTAACGGTTCATATGACTATTTCTATAGATTGAGAACTGGATTAAGAGGTAGAAAATATGACATTTTAATTCCTAGTGAGCTGGGTTACGGATTGCCGGACGAAAATGTAAATAGCGATGCTCAATCGGGTTTTGAAGGAGCTATAAGTTACAATGACAGTTTTGGCGATTTCAATTTAACTGTTTCCGCTAACGGTTCCTATTCCAGAGGTAAATTTATTGAATCTTACAAACCTAGGTTTGAAAATTCCTGGCAGGACTACAGGACTTCCAATGAAGGAAGGTACAATGATATTAGATGGGGATATAATACCATCGGTCAATTTCAATCCCAGGAAGAAATCAATAATTACCCCGTAGATATTGATGGTCAAGGTAACAGAACCTTGTTGCCTGGAGATTTGATATATGAGGATTTAAATGGAGACGGAAGAATAAATGGCTACGATGAGAAACCTATAGGCTATAGTTTTGGAAGACAACCTTCAATAAATTTTGGCCTTAGTATTCGAATGTCCTACAAAGGTTTTGATTTTACTTCCGATTTTTCTGGAGGTTCCGGTTATTCTTGGTCTCAGGAGTGGGAGACCAGATTTCCTTTCCAAAACCAGGGGGCTTTGAACACCATATTTTTGGACAGCTGGAGCAGACAAGATCCTGCGGACCCCAACAGTGCATGGAATCCAGGAAAATACCCAGCATTACGTTATAATGCATCCTATCATAGCAATTACAGAGGTAATCAGGCTTCTAGCTTCTGGATGCACAATGTAACCTATTTTAGGGCTAGAACTATAGAACTGGGGTATTCCTTGCCGAAACCATTATTAGAAAAATTGGGCTTGCAAAAGGCGAGGTTCTATATTAATGGATATAACCTCTTTTCCTTAGATAACTTATCTGAGTTTGGTATAGACCCAGAGGTCAATGATAGCAATGGATTACAATACCCACAAAATAAATTCGTAAATGTTGGGGTAAACCTATCTATATAATCAGCTAAAATTTAAAAGCAATGAAAAAATATATTTTTACAATACTAATAGCTCTAATCCTAGCTTTAGGCTGTTCAAAGAACGATGAGGAATTTTTAGATCGGCAGCCCACTTCCATTTTAACACAGGAACAGATTTTTACCGATCCAAGTGCAGTACTCTCTGTTTTGGGTGATCTTTATAATAGATATGAAGATTTTGGTAGATTGGATGATTGGGCTTCCCTGGCAGATTTCAACATAGCCTATTGGTCAGAGGCAGGCCGCTATCCTACATTTCAAAATGATGGATGGGGCTTTGGTAGCTGGGGAATATGGAATTATGGTTATATCCGTGAAATTAATCTGTTCTTGGAACGATGTGAGGAGGCTACCCAATTGGAAGCTTCGCTAAAAACACGTTTTTTGGCGGAAGCACGATTTCTACGGGCATCTTACTATTTTGAATTGGTTAAACGTATGGGTGGAGTACCTTTGATATTGGAATCCCAAACTTATGATTTTAGTGGTGATGCATCTTACTTGCAGCATCCTAGGGAAACGGAAGCCGCTATTTATGATTTTGTTATAAGTGAGGCCGAGGCCATTAAGGATATCTTGCCAACAAATGCTGATTCTAAATCTAGGGCTACCAAGGGAGCAGCCTTGGCCATGGAAACAAGAGCCGCGCTTTATGCAGGATCCATAGCTAAATATGGGGCAACAACCCCTCAGGTTTCACTACCTGGAAACGAGGTTGGAATCCCAGCTTCAATGGCAGAAGGCTATTATACCAAGGCACTTACAGCTGCCCAAGCCATTATAAGTGGAAGTGCAGGCGCTTACGCTCTATACAACTCCAAGCCAAATCTTTCTGAGAATTTCGAGGCCTTGTTTTACGATAAGGCCAACAATCCCGAAGCTATATTTGTAGAAGATTACAAAGTAGGAGGTGGAAAAACACATGATTTTACCATTAGAAACCAACCACGTTTTGGTGCTGAAGAAGAAGAAGGTGGTCGGATAAATCCTAGTCTACAATTCGTCCAATCCTTTGAATTATTGGATGGTACTTATGCCCCCCTGGCAAACGAAGTGGGTGGCAACCCAGTTTACTATGATAATATTGGGGATATCTTCCAAGGTAGGGATGCCCGTTTGGCTGGAACGGTAATTTTACCCGGAACCACTTTCAAATCTAAACCTGTGGATATATGGGCCGGTATCGTACTGGACGATGGATCCATAGTGAGCGGAGATTCTAGAGGACAGGAAAAAACGCTTCCTGGAGGCACGGAACAAGTTCAAGTAGTTGGCTTTGACGGTCCTATAGATGGGCTTGAATTTACTGCACAATCAGGTTTTTATATTCGTAAATATCAAGACCCAAATACAGGGTCTGGTCGGCGAGGGACCCAAAGTGATGTGTGGTTTATTCGATATAGATTTGGAGAAGTTCTATTAA
>JBFHGV010000300.1:0-5011 GCA_041582955.1 Arenibacter sp. | reverse complement strand
GCCGGAATTGGACTGGAAGTTAGAAGGGGAAACAAAGCAGATAGGGAATTATACGGCTTTTAAGGCTACGGCCATAAAAAGTATAAAAAGGCCTAATATGAGAGCCATGTTCCAGCGAAGGAGGGGGAATAACGAAAACAACGAAAATAAGGAAGAGGAATTTGTTGAAAAAGATGTTGCGATAGTGGCTTGGTACACTCCAGATATTCCGGTGAGTCAAGGACCCGGCGAATATTGGGGACTCCCTGGCTTGATTTTGGAAGTTAGTGATGATGTAACGGTTGTACTGTGTACCAAAATAGTGATCAACCCAGCGGATAGAAAAGAAATTAAAGCGCCCAACGGAGGTAAAAAGGTAACCCAAGAGGAGTATGATAAAATTGCCAAGGAAAAGATGGCAGAAATGAGAGAGAATTTCCGTGGCGGAGGGGGTAGAAGGGGTGGCGGAAGGCCGCAATAAGTGTCTTAAACAGTTTCTTACAAATTTAACCTTTTGGTGTTTTAATTATTATAGATGTACAAAAAGAACTTTTTTTCAGTATTGGTCGTGTTATCAATGCTGTCAGCAGCCTACGGCCAAGAAATTACCTTATCGGGAATTGTTAAGGATACAACAGGTGTAGGAATAGATATGGCGAACGTTATCGCTATAAATACCGAAACCAATGCCTTGGAGTCTTACGGCATTACCAACCACAGCGGACAGTACAAGCTAAACTTAAAGTCCGGCAATAATTTCAAGGTACGCGTTAGTTATTTGGGGTTTAAGACGGAAGAATTCTCTTTTACTGCTCCAGATAACAATGCTGATAAGGATATTGTAATGCATGAGCAGGCCAATCAGTTAGATGAGGTAGAAGTTACTTATGAAATGCCAGTTTCCGTTAAGGGAGATACCATAGTCTATGATACGGATTCCTTTGTTACGGGAACCGAAAAAAAATTAAAGGATGTACTGTCCAATTTGCCAGGGGTGGAGATAAATGATGACGGACAAATAGAGGTAGAGGGCAAGCAAGTGACCAAGGTTATGGTAGAAGGGAAGGATTTTTTTGATGGGGATTCCAAGTTGGCAGCAGAAAATATTCCGGCCAATGCCCTTGATAAAATAGAGGTGTTGAGAAACTACAATGAAGTTACCCAAATGAAAGGGTTGACCAATGATAATGATAATGTGGCCCTAAATATAAAATTAAAAGAAGGGAAAAAACGGTTTTGGTTTGGGGAAATAACGGCAGGATACGGAACCGAGGATAGTTATCTGGCCCATCCAAAGCTTTTTTATTACAGTCCGGAATACAGTATCAATATTATCACAGACCTCAACAATATAGGGGAGGCACCCTTCAATAGGAGGGATTACCAAAATTTTACAGGGGGATTTAGAAACCTTGGAACTAGAGGAGGGAGCTCTATAAATATAGGCGGTGATGGTCTGGGGCTGTCCAGTTTGCAGAATAATAGGGCTAAGGAAATAGATACCAAGTTTGCTGCTGTGAATTTTAGTTATTCCCCAAAAGAAAATTGGGACCTTAGTGGCTTTGGTATTTATTCCTATACGGGGACCCTAATGGAAAATCAGACGCGTAGAGTCTATATCTCTTCCAATGAAACTGAGGACGCTACTACCGCTACGGACCAAACTGCGCATTTGGGGCTGGCAAAATTTAGCTCGGTTTATAAACCAAATGAACGATTTCAGTTTGATTACGATGTGCTGTTAAAACAATCCGATGATGATGAAGTGGAAAATGTGCTCTCCGTGTCCGATGTTACCGATGAAATTACCGAAGTAAAAAAACAGAAACCGGTATCGGTAAGTCAGAATGCCAATATTTACTATACTTCGGAGAATGCCAAGAATATATTTGCTTTTGAGGCCCAGCATATTTATCAGGATGAAGATCCTTTTTATACGGCCATGCGCGATAATTTTGCCTTTACCGATATTTTTCCTGTAGATCAAGATCAGGATATTTACAATTTAAATCAGGGCAAGAACACTGTTACCAACAAGGTAGATGCCAAGTTGGACTACTATTGGGTAACCGGTTTAAAAAGCAATTTAAATTTCACCTTGGGAACCACGCAAAGCCATCAAAATTTCGACTCCAATATTTTTCAAATTTTGGATAACGAGACTTCATTGGATTTTATGGACCCGGAATTTAATAATGACGTAACCTATAGTATTTCGGATTTGTATTTGGGCTTGCATTACAAGGTAATTGCTGGAATTTTTACTTTTAACCCAGGGGTGACATTACATCAGTATGGAACCAAAAACAGTCAGCTAGGTACTACGGTCAAGGATGATCTTACCGTTTTGTTGCCCGATTTATATATCAACGCACAACTTAAAAAGTCAGAGAATATTAGGTTTAATTATCGGGTAACCCGATCCTTTACGGATATTACCAAGTTTGCGGAGGCCTACGTCCTAAACAACTATAATTCTGTTTATTCTGGAAATAGGGATTTGGAGAGTGCCTTAAATCATAATTTGTCCTTGAACTTCTTTAGTTTCAATATGTTCAATTTTACAAATATATTTGGAAATGTAACCTACACCAAGAGGATAGATGCCCTTAAAAGTGCTTCTGAGATCATTGGTATTAATAGGGTGGGAAGTACGATCAATTCTAATTTGGAGGACGAATCCTTAAGTGCAAACGGAAGATATCAGCGTACCTTTGGCAAAATAAAAGCCTCGGTTGGAGCCACTGTCAATTGGTCTGCTACCAATAACATAATTGATCTTGAGCCCAGAAAGTCCGAATCCTTTACCCAGAATTATTCATCCTCCTTGGCTACCAATTTTAGGAATGCGCCCAATTTGGAGCTGGGATACAGGTATACGGTAAACAACTATGATAACGGGGGTAGAGCTACCACTTATTACACCAATAGACCGTATGCCAAATTGGATGCTACCTTCTTAAAGTCTTTTGTATTTAATTTGGATTACGATTATTACAAATACAGGGATGAGGAAGATACCATAGACAATACCTATAGTTTTTTGGAGGGGAATCTTACCTATCAGAAAAAGGACAGCCCATGGGAGTTTGGGGTTAAGGGAACAAACCTATTAGGGACCGATACCTTGAACAGGGATAGTACCAATGAATTGTATTTTACCACTTCCTCCTATTTTATCCAGCCCAGATATGTATTGTTTACTGTAAAATATGACCTGTAAAAGCCCATTGTAAAAAATGTTGTTAAACATTTTTAGTTACGTCGGTAATTCTTGTACTTTTGTATCCGAAAAAAAATCGAGGAAGGATTTGACTGATTGCAACCTCAAATGCTGAAATAAATTCAGTATAACCAAATGCTAAAGCAGTTTTTGTTGTTTCTGTTCCAAGGGAACTTAAACATTTACTCTTCTCTAGTGTGCTTCGTCAAATCCGTATTAATTTTATTTAGAAAGGATTTATGGCATATTTATTTACTTCGGAATCGGTTAGTGAAGGACACCCAGATAAAATAGCAGATCAGATCAGTGATGCCTTGTTGGACAATTTTTTGGCCTTTGACCCGGAGAGTAAGGTGGCTTGCGAGACCTTGGTGACTACTGGGCAAGTGGTCTTGGCAGGGGAAGTTAAGAGTCACACCTATCTGGATGTGCAGCAAATAGCTCGAGATGTTATAAACAGGATTGGTTATACCAATGGGGAGTACAAGTTTAGTGGAGATTCCTGTGGGGTTATATCTTTGATCCACGAGCAGTCCAAAGAAATTAATCAGGGTGTAGATCGCGGTTCCAAGGAAGAGCAGGGAGCAGGAGATCAGGGAATGATGTTTGGTTATGCTACCAAGGAAACCGATAATTATATGCCTTTGGCCTTGGATATATCCCATAAGATATTACAGGTTTTGGCCGATTTACGACGGGTGGGCGATACCATTGGCTACTTAAGACCAGATGCCAAGGCACAGGTGACCATTGAGTATTCTGATGATAATGTGCCTCAGCGAATAGATACTATTGTGGTTTCTACCCAGCATGACGAGTTTGATGAAAGTGATGAGGTGATGCTGGCCAAAATAAAAAAGGATATCATCTCTGTATTAATTCCAAAAGTAAAGGAGCAATTGCCCCAGGAGATTCAGAAATTGTTCAATGACACCATAACCTATCATATTAACCCAACGGGGAAATTCGTTATCGGAGGGCCTCACGGGGATACGGGCTTAACCGGTAGAAAGATAATAGTGGATACCTACGGGGGCAAGGGTGCCCATGGTGGAGGGGCTTTTAGTGGCAAGGACCCCAGTAAAGTAGATCGTAGCGCCGCCTATGCCGCCAGACATGCCGCCAAAAATCTTGTAGCGGCTGGCGTTGCAGATGAAATGTTGGTGCAGGTAAGTTATGCCATTGGAGTTGTAGAACCTACCTCCATATTTGTGGATACCTATGGTACCTCTAAAGTAGGGCTAAGTGATGGGGAAATTGCAGAAAAAGTGGCGGAACTGTTTGATATGCGTCCTTTTGCCATTGAAGAGCGATTAAAGCTACGGAACCCTATATACCTGGAAACTGCTGCCTATGGCCATATGGGCAAGGAGCCAAAAAGCGTGACCAAAGTTTTTGAATCACCTTATAACGGGCGTATAGAAAAAGAAGTAGAATTGTTTACCTGGGAAAAATTGGATGCTGTGGAAGGAGTAAAAAATGCGTTTAATTTATAATTTTTTTTAAAAGATTAGGAAATTAGAATTTTCCATACCTATATTTGCAAACATAAAGTTCAAACACTTATTGAATTGTTATCAAGAAAGGTGGAGGGAATAGACCCTTTGAAGCCTTAGCAACCCTTTGATGTTTTGTTAAAGAAGGTGCTACATTCTACCTAAATACTGTTCCAATACCTATTGGGGCCTAATCAGTATCCATGGCAGATAACACTAAGGATTACTTCTGTAATTGACTTTCTTTTTAACTTTTTGATTTTACAATATTGCATTGTCCGCATTATTTGTTTTTACTTTTTATTTATATCTT
>JBFHGV010000299.1:0-5011 GCA_041582955.1 Arenibacter sp. | reverse complement strand
TCCTTTACATCGTCCCATTCCACAATATTAAAGCGTTCCAAACCAATAAAATTACCTGAAATGTACACAGTTTTTATAAAGGGAAGGTAGAATAGTTGCTGGGCCAAAGGTGAATTTTTGGCCTCGTCTATGTTCTTAAACTCGTAATTGTTGTTTTTAGTTATGAAATGATTGGTTTCAAACTTTAATATCGCCGGATTGTTCGTGGGGACCACGGTAATTATAAACTCCTTCATTTGAATATTTTTTACAAAAGTACGAAGGATTTCTAAGTTACGGTCAATATAATAATGTAGTATTTCGGCCGTTATAACTTATATTTGGACGATGTTATTAATACACCCCTAATCTTAATGAAACAAAATTTATTGATTTTACTTTCGTTTGTTGCGATAGGATTTCAGTCTATGGCACAGGAAGGCGTCCCGGTATATTTTGATTATTTGGCTGATAATTACTATTTGGTATACCCATCCATGGCCGGTATAGGGGAAGGAGGCAAGATTAGGGCAACAATAAGACAACAATGGTTCAGCGCAGATGAGGCCCCAAACCTTCAAACCTTGAATGCGCATTTTAGGGCAGGGGAAAACAGTGGCTTTGGTGCTATTTTTTTTAATGATGCCAATGGATACCACTCCCAAACGGGCCTTAAACTTACGTACGCCCATCACCTGCGATTGGGTGGGGACTATAGAAGTCTAAACCAACTTTCTTTTGGATTAAGTGCTGGAATTCAGCAGAGCAATTTGGATGAATCCGAATTTGTGTCCATTATACCCGATCCCTTGGTGACGGGATCCCGGAACAGTGTTGGCTATTTTAATATGGATTTGGGTATGTCCTATAATTTTAGGGAGTTCTATGCACATGCCGCAATCCACAATCTATTGGGTAGGGGCAGGGATTTGTATTCGGCCGTAGAATCTACCAATTTACGTAAATACCTACTTTCCTCCGGTTATGTTTTTGGTAGGGGAGAATGGCAAGTAGAGCCTTCAATGCTGTTTCAATATACCCAATTTACTAGGGAAAAAGCAATTGATATTAATGCAAAGGTCTACAAAAGTGTCGATTTTGGAACGGTCTGGGGAGGCGTTTCCTATAGAAGAAGTTTTGATGGGGCCCAATATCAGACATCCAGTAATTTTGGCGAGCAACGCTTGCAGCTCATTACGCCCATTGTAGGGGTTAACTATAAGAACTTTCTGGTCTCCTATAATTATTCCTACCAGATGGGGGATGTTAGATTTGATAATGGGGGATTCCATCAGATTACTTTGGGGTACGACTTCGGACAGCCCGAAAAGCGGTACGACTGTAAATGTCCCGCTGTAAATTACTAATTCCTTTAGGTTATTTGTAGGCTTGCATTTGCTAGCTTATTAGAATTAAGAACACAATCTTCAGTTGTTTGTAGTCCAAAGATTGTGCTCTGTTTCAATTATACTAGTCCAGGTCTTATAGAATTTGCTACAAGAATCCTTTTTCCGTTTTTAGGCCTGTGGCAATACCATACCAAATTTTAATCCCAGCGATAGTTTTTACGCTCTGCCTGTTTCATGATGGCGCCTATCATGGCATTTTCCAATTCCCCCTTCCCACTGTCTTTACGCTGTGCAGTAATATAGGCTTCCCGTTTTTGGTTTAGTGCTTGAATTTCCTTTTGAATGGCAATTCGCTCCCCTCTTTTTTCTGCTATATAGGCCTTTATTTCAACCTCGGATTTTCCTTGTAATGCCCTGGGGAGCTGCTCTTTTTTTATATTCCCCAGTTCAAAGTCGTCCTCTTTGGAAGCGTCTACCAGATCCCAGGAAGAATTGGAGTACAATCTGGACGATTTGCTAACGGCCCTCTTTACCGCTACCACTTCCTCCATTTCCATGGCATTGCTGTCTTGGGCAGATTGTTGCTGTATTTTAGAGGCACCCTGGGCCCCATAGGAAATATAGGTCTTATTAAGCTTGTTGTTTAATTGTATGATTATACGGTCATAAGGAGTTTTTATGTGGACTACTTCCCGGTTGTGGTCTATGGCCATATAGTCTCCTCCTGATAATTGGGCGCCATCTTTCCAATGGGTATTGATGCCTTGTTCATAGTTGCCGCAAAAAATGGTGTTGATAATCACATCCTTTTCTTTAGCATTGGTCACGGCGTCCTTATAATTTATCTTGCCCTGGGTAAAAGGTTCGTTTCCGGCAATAAATATCATTTTTAAATGGTCAGGGTTGTTGCCCCAATCCAATTGTCTTAAGGAGGTTTGTATTACCTGTCCGCAGTATTCTTCCCCTCCATTGGTGGTAAGGGAGAATAATTTTTCCGAAATCTCGTCCAGATCACTGCTAAATCCCAAAACCTGCTGTATGTATCCCTCTTTTGCTGCCAGATGGTCGTTTCCATATTGATACAGCGCTATTTGTAATCGCGGTCCCAAATCGTTGCCACATTTGGCATGGGTAAATTTGTTTACAATATCCCAGAGCTGGGATTTTGCCTGATTTATTAAACCGTCCATACTATTACTCGTATCTAGAAGTAGCGCTATTTTAACGGTATTGCCGTTGGGTTTGGCTTTGTGATCCCGGTTTAGCTGTACAACGGAGGGCTCTAAGTTGTTTTTTACAGGATGTAGGGAGCCGTAGCTGCTACCTATAATTAGTGATACTGCTACTGTGGTAAATACTTTGCTTAAATTTTTCATAGTGATATGTTTAGATTAAACTTCAACTTCAGTGGCTTGTTTTGGCTATGTTGCCGTGTTGAGGTTGAAATGTAGGGGCAAACTTTTTTCTAAAAAACCGGTATTGAGTAAACGGCTTGTTTGGGTGAGGCAAACGGCTGTATCAATTCGTATAGGTGTAGAGCGGTAGCTTGGGAAGGCAGATGTTTAAAAGTGTCTATTTTTTAGTATGGTCTAAATCATTTAAGTTTATCACAATTATAAAAGTTAATGGGCAGAGGTTTTTACATATTCTTATTGGTTTCTTTTACCTTGGTAAAGGGCTTTACCCAAGACAGTAAGGGCGTACAACAGTTTGAGCTAAAAGGGGTGGTCCGGGACAAGGACAGCAATGTCCCTGTTCAGGGGGTGGCAATATCTGCCAATAGTGGAGGCTATACCTTGACCAATGCCAAAGGGGAATTTGTCCTAAGTATGGTGATGGGTGAGGAAATAGTATTGGAGTCGCCCAACATAGGCACAGTCCGTTATTTGATAGAGGGAAAAGGCCCGATAGAAATTTTGGTAGGCGAAAATAAAAATGAGCAAGAGCAATGGAGTAGTGTCAAGGCCGGGGAACGGAATTTGGCCCTACACCGGAGCTATATAGATTCTGCAAATTACTATAAAAAGAGGGATATTGGCAAGAGTGTCAATTATATTGCCCAATCTATTTCCAATCTAGGGTCGGTTAACAACCGGGAAGAACTGTCTTTATCCTATACAACCCTGGGTGAGGTGTACCTTTATCACAAACAATATGATTTGGCGATATCCAGTTTTAAGGATGCGATACAGGCCAAGTCCAGCCCAAGGACAAGACTGTTGTTGGGGAAGGCCTTGCTACAGAACAAAGAATTTGTAGAGGCCGAAAAAATACTTTCCACACTATTGGATACCCCTAGAATGCTTCCCTATAATCGGGCGGAGCTCTATGAGGCCCTTGGTGATGTATTGGTAAGTCTAGGTGAGATAGATAGGGCCGTAGCGTATTATAACGAAGGGATAAAGGTAGCTGAAAAGAACCAGATTTCTACAAAAACGGTTGACCTGAACTCCAAGATAGCAGAGGCCTACGCCAAAGTGGATAGGTTGCACGAGGCTAATGTGTATTTTGGCAACTCCCTTAAATTGGCAACCCAGCAAGCACCGCAACGGGCGGTCCAAGAAAAGGAAAAAGTGGCCGACTTTTACAATCGTAAAAATCAATTTGGACAAGAAATAGCCTTGAGGAAAAAGAGCCTTGAGGATTTGAAGAAAATACAAAAGAATCTGGATCTTCCGGCAGGATATGCCTTGGAGAAGGATTCTGTTTCCGCACAGCGTATAAATTACAAAATAGCCAATGCCTATATTGCCCAGGATAAATACGATGAGGCCATCCCCTACCTGGAAGAGAGCATTAAGGATGCGGATGTGGATGACGATCTGTTGGTGCAGAAAGATGCCACAAGAAAATTGTCGGAAGTGTATAAGTATAAGGGCAATTTTAACAAGGCATTGGAGACCTATCAGGAATATGTGTCCCTGGTAGATACCTTGTATGTGAGAAAAGAACAGGAGATATCCACTGCTGCCCGTTTAAACAGGGAAATAGCGGCGGCGCAAAGTAGAATATTGGGGCTGGAGCAGGAACGGGAACTTTCCCAAAGCAAATACAATCTGGCCTTGACGCAACAACAGCTGGTCTCCGAAAGTGTAAAACGGCAAAATTGGGTTATCTACTCTTTAATAATTGGTTTGATGTTAATGGGGGTGGCAACTTATTTTTTTTACCGTAGCAATAAACAACAGAAGTTGGCAAATAACCTATTGGCGCTAAAATCCTTAAGATCGCAAATGAATCCGCATTTTATTTTCAACGCGCTGAACTCCGTGAACAGCTTTATTGCCAAGAACGACGAACGAAGTGCCAATAGGTATTTAAGTGATTTTTCTACCCTTATGCGGTCGGTACTGGAAAACTCAGAGGAAGATTTTATCCCCATGACACAGGAGTTGGAGTTATTGGAACTGTATACCAAATTGGAACACTCCCGTTTTTCTGATAAGTTCAGCTATGAAATTTTTGTTGATAAGGAAATTCCCATAGCAGATTTTAAAATTCCGCCAATGCTACTACAGCCCTATATAGATAATGCAATTTGGCATGGTTTGCGATATAGGGAGGATAAGGGATTCTTAAGGATAGCCCTAAAAAAGATAGCAGAGGATGCCCTGCAAATTACAATAGAGGACAATGGTATTGGCCGTAAAAAATCCCGGGAATTAAAAACCCAAAACCAGAAG
>JBFHGV010000298.1:0-5051 GCA_041582955.1 Arenibacter sp. | reverse complement strand
TTTGGGCAATTCCCATAAAATAATAGGTCATGGCCCAACACAATACTACTGCACTTTTTATTTTCATTTATTTATATTTTGTGTTTATCTAAAAATGTAATCAATATAATTTGCTGCTTGGGCAATTAGTAATGTACAGTTGCCAAACTTTCATCCAAAATATGTAAGGCATTGTTCAGCTCCTTACGGCCAATGGTAAGCGCTGGTGATAACTGTAGGACATTCCCTGCCGACACCTTAAAACTAAGTCCCCGTTTTAAACACTCATACATTACCTTTTCTGCCTCTTCAATGGCTTTTTCCTTTGTTTTCCTGTCCTTGACCAGCTCCACTCCCCACAATAGCCCCATACCTCTGACCTCTCCAATAAGCGGATACTTGCGTTGCAGAGCATCCAATGCCTTTTTTAGGAATGCCTCATCGGTCTTTACCTTTTCCAATAGTCCTTCCTCCTCTACAAAAGCTATGGTACCCAGTCCTGCTACGGCTCCGATCGGACTTTTTTCATGGGTGTAGTGCCCTAGGGAAATATCGGCAAACCTATTGTATTCATCCCTGGTAATCATTGCGGCTTGGGGAAAAATACCTCCACCCAATCCTTTTCCTATACACAATATATCCGGTTCTATGTTATAATGCTCAAAAACGAACATTTTCCCAGTTCTTCCCAAGGCAATTGGAATTTCATCCAGTATCAACAGCACACCGTACTGGTTACAAAGCTCCCTGGCTTTTTTCCAAAATGATCTTGAGGGCAATTGAACGTCCGTATTCCGAATGGTTTCGGCTATGAAGGCTCCTATATCGCCCTCTTTGGAAAAGACATATTCTAGGTATTCCAAGCATTTTTCCTCATTGCCCTCAAAAATCCCCCTATAGGTTACGGGTGGTGGTATACGCTCCACCCCGGGCATCAATGGCCCCATAGACTCCCTAAAAACAGCCTCACCACCAACGCTAATAGCATCTAAGGAAGCTCCGTGGAAAGAATCCCAAAAAGAAACGACCTTAAATTTTCCGGTTACGGCCCTAGCCAGTTTTAAGGCAATACCAATAGCCGAGCTACCATTGGGCGTTAACAAAACCCTATTTAAATCTGAGGGTGTCAAGGATGCCAATTTTTCTGCAAAATCAATGGCCGGGATATTGGTATAACGCCTTGGTGAAAAGGGCAGGGTTTGTAGTTGCTGTACAATATTGGCTATTAGTTTAGGGTTGGCGTAACCTATTTGGTGTACATTGTTGCCGTGAAAGTCCAAGTATTTTTTCCCGGACATATTTTCAATATAAGGCCCAGAACAAGCCTGTAAAACATCTAAACAAGGGGTACTCATGGACTGGTGCAAAAAGAACCGTGCATCCCTATCCAATATACGTTTGGTGTCCTCATTGATCTCTGAATTTAACCACGCCTCCCTCGCCGGAGAAGCATTTATATCCCCTTCGGTTTTTTTGTTCTGATCCATATTGTTTAATTCATATTGCTTCATAAGGCTTATGACATTCTACAAATTACCATTTTCTTCCTCTTTTTGTTTACCCAATAAAAAATTAAGGTTTTGGCCCTAGGCTTCATTCCATTTATTTAAGGGTTGTGGTAGACAAAACTTGTTTGGGAAGGGAACTGGATTTATAATCCACATTTAACCAACCACTACCTCCACCGTTGAACCACACTACCTCTAAGGGATATGTGCCAGCTTGTAACAACATACTGCCATTCCTTTCCATTACGCCATGGTCCCCATCATTATCCACCACCAATTCCTTATTGATCCATAATTTACTGCCATCATCAGAATTAGTATAGAATGTATACCTATCTTCCTCGTTGATTTGAATGGTGGTACTAAACTTTACCACCGTATTGGCTTTAATTATTTCCTGTACCTCATCCGTGGTAATTTCAAAACACCTGCCCCTTGCATCCGGTCTTTTATTGGCCAAACTGGGAATACTTTTTAGGTTATCAAGATAATACACCTCATAGGAAATTGGAGGGAGCCTAGACTTTTCCTTAATTCTAAAAAAAGCTTCGGAAACCGTGCTAATAATTTTGTCATCTTTGAAAATGGCACTTTTAACCACCACATTATTGGTAGTCCTGATGGGTTGGGTGTACAGCGGCGCACTTTTATTGGGCATGGAACCATCTATAGTGTACCTTATTTCCCCAGATGTGTTGGGGTTCTCCATGACAATAGTGGCAGATTCATCAAATAATCCTCCAGCTTTTTTGTTCAATTTTGCTACAGGGAATATAACAGGCCCCTTAACCCGTATTGTTGTGGGATAGTCATCATAAAGATCAAAGCCTTCAAAGGCATTCTTTACGGGCTTGCCTATGCAGGCCAAAGGAAGCTTTACTCCCAAGGCATAGGCAACTGTGGCTGCATTGTCATATTGATACACAGGGTATCTAAGACGGTGATTTTTTTTAACGGACTTCCCCCAAAGAATAAAAGGGATTTCTATTTCCTGCAAGGATTCCCCTCCATGACCTTTTCCCAATCCACCGTGATCGGCACTTATAATGACCAGGGTCTCTTCTAGCATTCCAGAGGCCTTGATAGCTTCCATTACTTCTGCCAGTATGGCGTCTGCCTTCTCTACCGAGGCATAATACTCTGGACTGCCATGACCATATTCATGTCCGGCATGATCTATATGGTCAAAATGCACAAAAGTGAAGGTGGGCTTTTTCTCTTTGATATAGGCACTGGCCAAGGTTGCGGTTTCAACTTCGGTGGCAGCATTAATGTCATAATCCAAGGCTGTTTTTTCAAAAAGTCTTCCAAATCCACCCCAATGATATACGGCACCTATTTCCGCATTGTCTATTTGATCATCTATCAAACGAAAAATAGTGGGAAACAAAAAGTCTTCGCTTTGAGTAACGGTTGGCAGTACAAAATTGTTTTTTTCCCAGCTATTGGAGGTAATTCCATGCTGTTCCGGACCGGCACCCATTATCATAGAAGCCCAATTGGTACTGGAACTGCTGGGCAATACCGCTCTGGCATGTAGGGTGTATGCCCCTTCAGACATAATTTTGTCGAAAGTTGGCGTATTGGCCTTTGCCAATCCGTTGGGACTCAATCCATCAAAACCAATCACCACTACCTGCTTTGCATTGGGTGGATTTTCTTGGGTTTTTGTAGCGCAGGAAACTAGTAGAGCTAGCCCCGTAAGGATCAGCCCAAGCCCTGGTAATAACTTTTGGGGAAAAGGCCTAAAACATTGGTATTTTACAGCATTAAAATACCTGTTCCGCAACGCTAGTTCAGTTCCTTTCATTTGTTAAACGGTTATTAATTTTCACTATGTGGTTAGGTCCTAATAACTTAAATCTAAGGTAAGTCAAATATTTATTAATATTAAATATTTGTAACTATAACTACAACTCCAGCCCTAAAGATCCAAGGCTTGGGATTAGACCCCACAAGTTTATGGAATAGGGGTGCTTTAGTGGATAAAGGAAAAAAGCCGATTAAAAAGTATATCTATACTTTTTAATCGGCTTACCTAAGATCTTAAACTACTCCCATTTTAATCTTGCCTATTGTAACCACCAAGTTATTTCTCTGATCTTGTCGTTACCGGTACCGAACTGGGCTTCAATAGCCGCGGCTACGTTAACTGTATTATTTTCGTATTCAGAGTTTGGATAGATCCATCTGGTTGGAGGCGTAGCCCCTGGCAGTTGTACAAATGCCGGATAACCCGTTCTTAGATGATCAAAATACGCTCTCCATCCCGTTTGCAGGAAGGAGGTAAGATATTTTTGGGTCAAAATAAGTTCTAGTTTTTCCGCTGTGGAAAGTGAGTTATCAAAAGCTACCAGGGGCCCTGTAAGGTAGGTATCCGCATCACTGGCTTCTACATATACCTCATAGTTCTTGGCATAATCGTTATAAAAGCTAAAGGAGGCCTTAACACCATTTTCATAATGAACCATGGCATCAGAGCTTATCCATCCGCGAACCGCAGCTTCGGCCAAAACAAATTCCAGTTCCCAATACCCCATAAGGTTATGTGGTTCGTTGGTTGGGTCTGTGGTATATCTCAAATTTACCTTAGAAACATCTCCAGCAGCAGCCTTGTCGTTCACCTCTGCATAGGGTGCTATAGGGTCTCCCCCCTCATAGGCAGAAAAATCATCTATGGCCAATCCGGCTTCCTTGGCGTTCTTGGTCTGTCCACCGTAAATAAATAATCTGGGATCCTCTCTGTCCTGCAACCTTTCTATAAAGGTGGCGGAGACGTACATACCGGAACCATAACTACTGGAGTTAAATTCTGAATACCTACTTCCCTCTTCATCCAAAAATACCAATTGCCCGTTATCCTCATTGGATTCCATTATAGGCTCATTGTTGTAGATGTTTGCAAAAGTACTTATGATGTTAAGGTCGGCATCACTTTCTTTTTTGGAAAGCGTCATAAGTATCTTTAACCTAAAGGAATTGATCAGCTTTTGCCATTTTACCGTATTACCACCGTAAATAACATCTCCGGCAATAATATTGGTATTACCTTCCAAAAGATCATTGGCTTCGGACAATTCCTGTAAAATACCCATAAAAACCTCTTTTTGGGTATCGTATTTGGGCAAATACTTCTCCTCTGTCTCCCCTTTAAGGGCTTCGCTATAGGGAATATCACCAAAGGTTAGGGTAAGGTTGTAAAAATAATAGGCCCTAAAAAATTTGGACAAGGCCACATACTCATCGCTCCCAATACGTTCTGCTTCCTGCATCATTTTGGTAACCTCTCCAAGCATATTATAGTCATCAAAACTTGCACGGTTCCAGTTGTAATATTGGTTATTGTTTTCCCCATCGGTCTGTACCAGCATACGGGTGGCGTACAATGCCCCTGTTCCTTGTACCTGAAAAGCACTACTTGCAATATTGGTCAATAATAATTGCGGATGGGTTTCACTAACATTATTCGGATTATCGTTTAATTCCGTAAGGTCCTGACATCCCGATAGGACTGCCAATACGATTAGGCTGAATAAAATTCCTATATTTTTCATTTTATATCTA
>JBFHGV010000297.1:0-5051 GCA_041582955.1 Arenibacter sp. | reverse complement strand
TCATAAATAGATTGCTTTAGTTCCAGTTTGTTTTCCTCAATGTCAAATAGCAGATCTTTTATAGCAGTCCGCTCCTGTTTCAAGGTCAGGGTGGTATCCAATTGTTCTTGGGTAAATTTAGATACTGCTGTTTCTAAATTCAATTGGGCATCTATAATCTGTTCATTTACTTCAGAAGGATCCAATCTCCCTACGTAATCACCTTCCTTAACGACCGAACCCTCTGGGATCAAGTCCTGGATTTTTATATCCCGTAACTTAAATTTTCGAATGTCATCAGGGCCATTTATCTTTTTTAAGCTGGTAGATTGGGCCTCCCCAGAGATAATTACTTCACTGGTAAATTGGCCTTTCACTACTTTGGTGGTAATGGCCACATCTTCATCGGAATTGTTTCCGAACAAGGTATATCCAAGAAGAATAAGTACAATAGGAATACCAAAGAGCAGTAGCTTCTTTTTACTCATAATAGGTGGTTTAGTTAATGGTATAGAATTAGGTTAAATTTAGTTTAGTCCCTTAATTATTTGTAAGATAATATGTTATTCTTTTCATAATTTTTTAGGAAATACCTTGTTATAAGCATAAAATGGCACCGCTTATAAGTGTTTTTTCTTAAAATTATTAAAATAGTATCAAGAATTATTCCAATTGAAAACCAGCAACATTTTATAATTACATAATACTATTTGGTTATAGTAACTATCAATGGCCCTGCCTTTAGAAAACGCTGGAATAGCCTTAATTTTGGGGTAATTAATAATTTAAAAAGTATATAATTATGCAATTGAACAGTATAGGCCTAGATGTGGCCAAGTCAAAATCCTTAAGCAATGATTTAAATAAATTGTTGGCCAATTTTCAGACCTATTACCAAAACCTTCGCGGGATTCATTGGAATATAAAGGGGAAAAGATTTTTTGATCTTCATGTAAAATTTGAGGAATTATATACCGATGCCAATTTAAAAGTAGATGAAATAGCAGAACGAATTCTCACCTTGGGTGGGGTTCCCCTACATACCTTTGAGGACTATAGTAACAATGCCAAAGTACCAGTAGGTAAGAATATAACCAAAGATGAAGACGCCATTAGGTTGATCGTTGATTCCTTAGCGGAGTTATTGGTGATAGAAAGGGCTATTTTGGATGCTTCCGATGAAGCCTCCGATGAAGGAACAAATGCCATGATGAGCGAGTTCATTACCGAACAGGAAAAAACTGTTTGGATGATGAAGGCTTGGTTGGCCGAAGAGATTTAATAAACTATAGCTTAGTTTTTCATGGGCACTATGTGTAATAGAGGTCCATTGATCAATAATATAATCATCTCTAATTTTGATTGGTATAGGGTTCTGATTAACCTTTACCATCATAGTTAGGGATGATTCTGTTATAGACACTTCAGTTTAAAAATTCCCTATCATATAAAAAGGGATATTCAAGATTGGTATTTACCGTTATTTTAACGGCAGTATCACGCCCATCTATTTGCAATCGGGTAATGTTTTGTGCGGACCACGGTTTATCCTTAATCCAAAAATGACCATCCCCCTGGACCATAAGTACTGGTTTTCCAAAGGAACGGGCAGCGGATACAAATAGATCAGTAAAGGGCTTAAACCTCTCTGATCCTGCTTCCACCATATTGGCATGGCCAAAGAGGACCATGGCTTTGACCTTGTTCTTTTGTTCTTCCAAGAGTTTTTTTACCCACTGTCCATTTTGGGTCAACCTTATTTGCCATTCTACGGGGTCATGAACCTGGCTTCCTACACGGTTGATGCCTATAAACAAGACATTGTTCTTTATCCAACTAAAATTTTCTGTCCGTTCTTCTTGGTAAGATACAACGGGTTCAAATTTCCAATTTTCATTAAAATGAAGAAAATATTCATTCCAATACGCCAACCCCTGTTCCGGAATTTCACAGTCGTTGTATTCGTTGTCTCCCAATACGATAAAAGTGGGGACATTAAATTCTCGTAAAATTCCCTGCACGTCTTGATAAACAGCTTCGTCACAATTGCCGGAACCTGGTTTAATATCACCAAGATGAACAACAAAATCAGAAGCATCGCTCGCATTGTGCTTAGCTATAATCTTTAGTAACCCTTGGCGCTGTGCATCATTGTAAGGTACGTCACCAATGGCTGTGAAGGAAATCGGGGCAGTGTTTGCCGTTGATCTCCCATCTGATAGGGAGTTGGTGTCTTTGTGTTCTCTACAGGAGAAATGGAATAATAGGAAGCATATAAAAATCCAATGTTTGAAGCTGGATTTTACATAAATTAAGGAGGCAGAAGTATTGGGCATAGTAAAGAAGAACCGTAAAAAATAGGTGTTAAATATAGTTTATATACGGTTCAATTGTCTTATTTCTGCATTTTTAAATAGTAATCGGCGGAATGTTTTCCAGAACCGTAAAACATAAAGAAAATACATACCAATAACGTAATAGAGGCCAAGATCAAGTTAGGGGTGTTCATTTCCCCAATGAAATTTACCAAAACAGCCCCGATCAAAATGGGTAGCTGTGCAATCACTGCCCAACGCGTAAGTAAGCCAATTACAATTAAAAAGCCTCCTACAAAATGTGCTGGGGCTACATAATGGATGATCAACATACCTCCAGGCATATTCTGAAAAGGTTTGATGATTTCTGCCATTTGCTGATGGTTGGACATAAAATCTACCCCTTTCATGAATAGAAATACTCCCAATGCAACTCTTAATAAATCCAGGGGATAATAGGTATGTGCATTGGCCCATTTGTTTAAAGATTTAATTGTTGCCATGATTCAGAATTTATTTGTTGTTGTACTCTAAGATACTCATTTTTAATGATATATAAAAGTTGAAATTGCCTGGATGTTATGGGGTTGCCTAGGATTTTAGGATGAAGCGGAGCGGGGTATAAGGACAGTAATCTATAGGCCTTGGTTATACCAGGACATTTTCAAATTCAGAGTCGGCACAAAATACAGCCGAAATCCTAGATTCGGTTACAATTTTGACCATTTCATCCAGGGTAGCTACTTGATCAATATTGAAAATATTGACATCTGCATTTTTCTCCTTTACAACGTTTTCTAGGAGGTTGCCGTGATGGATCTTAATGGTTGTATGCTTGGGAAATCGGACCATTGTATTTAGATCCTCTATATCCTTAGTTGAAAATATTAGATTGGGATTGTTGTTAAGAATATGTACATCTATTGTTCCTTTCCAGTTTCGACAAATGAGTAGCGAGATCAGGGAGGATAGATTATTGTTTCTTACGCTAAACGTTTCCTTCCAGTCAACAGGAATATCGGTCATCCAAAGGTTAATACTTTTTTCAATGGCGAGACTGGCTGTAGAAAAAGGAATATATAAAATCATCCCAAAATTGTTTTTCTTGGCGTCCCTTATGAGTTGATTGTAATAATCCATATGGGAGGTAGCGGGGTCTATACTTGCAAAAATGATGTTTGGTTTAAAGAAAGCGGCATTTAAAGATTGCATGCTCACATTTACGGTAGTGTTGAAATCTGTATTATCAATAACCGTATAGGATACAGACAAATCACTCTCCTTAAATTTTTTTACGGCATTTTTAAGGAAGAGCTCCATATTCTTTTGTTCTTCTACATTTTCATTTCGTAGGGACAAAATCTTTACCGAACCTTTAGGGTATATAATAGAATGGATTAGCTTAAAAGAACTTCTTAGTTCCTTGGGCATAGTGACCGGAATTAATAGATCTGGGCGCCAGGACCGCACCTCCCTTTCTTGCCTAAGACTGTTGGTTTTCTTGGTAGCCCACTCTGCAAGGGCCGTAAATAGACCACTCCTAGAGTCCCCTGCGGCCGATTTAATGTTCATTCTTACCAGATATAAATAAAATAGAACGATAAATATCAGGGAAAATAATGCTATGATTACGTTGAGGACAAACATGATGGCAATGGAACCAAAGGCACCTATGGCCGGCACAATAATAGGGATCTTTAGAGTAGGCCTGTAACTGGGCAGTCCTAAAGTTTGTTCTACCAGCGCCACTATATTTACCATGGCATAAGTGATCATAAAGAACATGGTAAGAAGTGGTGCAATGGTATTTAAATTTCGTAACGAAATTCCAAATAGTACCAGTACGGCCGTAATGAGCATGGCATTGACCGGCTCACCTTTATTGGATTTTTTTGCTAGTTGTTGGCTTTTGGGCAGAATATTTTTTTCTCCCAATGCCAATAATATCCTGGGGGCACCCACAAAAGATCCCAGGGCAGAAGATAGGGTAGCGCCTAGAAGTCCGGCCAGAACAATGGGGCCAAAAAGGGATTTGTCTATGAATACATTGTAATTTTTTGCCAATTCGTCCGGGCTGGCGATCACGGCGGCCACAAATATTAAACTGAGATATATTAGGGTAGTTATAATCACTGACGAAATAGTGCCCAGCGGAATGCTTTTACGGGGATCGGTAAGATCTCCAGACATATTTGCCCCTGCCATGACACCGGTAACCGCTGGGAAGAAGACGGCAAATACCATCCAAAAGGTAGAGCCGCTAAAATTGTTTTCAATAGACCCAGGGTATTCACCGATCCATTGGAAATCAAAATTTAAATCATTTACAAATAGGGAGCCATAGATGGATACCATTGATAAAACGATAATACCCAAAATCACGAATTGAATTTTAAAGGCAAAACTGGTACTGATAAAGGCAATTCCCATGACTACTGCAAAAATTGCCAGATCCAGGATCAACGGATTTATGTCTGGCGTTAGGGTTTGTACCCCCTCCCTGAATCCAAAAATATACATAGCAACGGCTATGGACTGGGCAAAATAAAAGGGAATTCCAATAGCTCCTCCAATCTCCAAACCAAGGGATTGGGAAATTAGACTAAAGGCCCCGCCACTGCCTATTCTAATATTGGTGGTAATGGAAGAAAGGCTAAGGGCCGTGGTAAATGTTATGGCCACTGATAGAAGTACTATTCCTATTGCCCCCAAAACCCCGGCATTGCCAACTACCCAAGGCTGTCGGATATACATAAT
>JBFHGV010000296.1:0-5052 GCA_041582955.1 Arenibacter sp. | reverse complement strand
TTTTCCAAAAGGTATTTCAAGTAAATAAGGCCTTTTATCATTTGTATTGGATACAATCCCTTCCGTCTCCTGCGTTTGGCCGCAGGATCCGCCTTCCCTTATACTTCAACTGCGCTCAGCACAGGTCCAAGGGAAGGAGCCTAATCCTTAAGGAATCCCTCTAATAGCACATTAGGTATATCTAACCAAAACACAACTAACTAACCATCAGTTATTTACAAAACCTATGATACCTTTAAACTATCAAAATATACTTTTTAATACTCTTTAGGTATTAAAAATACAAGCCATACAGCGTAAAAAATTGCTTTTGAGAACCTTCTTATGGACTGGGATGCCCTTGAAAAATTTTAAATCTTCTTGTTCAACGATATTTTCTATCTTTAACCATATCAACCTATTCAAAAATTAAAATGAAACCATTCTTTTTCCTTTTTAGCTGTTTATTTACTATGACCACTTTCGCACAAAACACCGTTCTTCCCCTTTGGCCAAACGACATCCCCAACTCTATCAAAACCGATGAAAAAGAAGAGGTAATAAGTGCGGACATTGTACGAATAGCCAAGGTACAGCTTCCTCAGATAGAGGTGTATTTGCCGGCCAAGAAAATTGCTACGGGACAGGCTGTTTTAATATTCCCTGGAGGGGGTTACGGCATATTGGCCTATGATTGGGAAGGAACGGACTTTGCAAAATTGCTGAACGCCAAAGGCATTGCAGGTATAGTAGTAAAATACCGATTACCGGGCTCAAAATCGGTAACCGAAAAACACAAGGTACCTTTACAAGATGCGCAACGAGCCATAAGAACGGTACGGCACAATGCTACAGAATGGAATATTGATCCCAATAGGATTGGCATCATAGGCTTTTCGGCAGGCGGACATTTGGCCTCCACCTTGGGGACACATTATAACGAGGAGGTATATGCCAAACAGGATGCCATAGACCAACTAAGTGCCCGACCAGATTTTATGACCTTGGCCTATCCCGTTATTACCATGGGGGAACTAAACACCCATGGTGGTTCCAGAAAAAACTTGCTGGGAGAAAACCCTTCCCAAAAAATGCTGGACCATTTTTCCAATGAATTACAGGTTACTGCCGATACCCCTCCAACTTTTTTACTGCACGCCTCGGACGATAAGGCTGTACCCGTAGAAAACAGCCTACTTTTCTACTCCGCCTTGTTAAAACATAAAGTTCCTGCAGCCATGCATATCTACCCTACGGGAGGACACGGATTTGCCCTGGGACTACAAGAGCCTCATTTAGCTACCTGGACCAATCAATGGATAGGTTGGATGAATAGCCTATAAAAATCCCAATCAGGGAATTTTAGTGCCTTGGATGAGATAGAGTGGGTAAAGCAGTAAGGAATAACATATTAAGCGACAATTATTACAAGTCCATCTACCACGGCTTTGTAAAAAACCATAATTTTAACGCTAAAACATCCCCGAATGAAAAAGTGGACCTTCATCATGGCACTTTTATGCTCTTTAGCACTAACGGCACAAGAATGGGAAAGCGATTGGCAAACCGCAACCACTCTGGCCAAGCAAAATCAACAAAATATTCTGCTGGTCTTTTCGGGATCAGATTGGTGCGCACCCTGCATTAAATTGGATAAGAGCATTTGGCAATCCCCTATATTTCAGGAATACGCCAAAGACCATTGGACCATGTTAAGAGCAGATTTCCCTAGAAAAAAAGCGAATCAACTCCCAGATGACCAAAAGAATAAAAACTCCCAACTTGCAGACAAGTATAATAAAAATGGCTATTTCCCCCTGGTATTGCTACTGGATTACAATGGCAAAGTGTTGGGCCAAACCGGATATAAAAACATATCCCCAAAGGAATATATAGCACTGTTAAAATCGTTCGAAGGTTGAAAAACCCACTATTGATCGCAATTGCATTTCTAATCCCATGTTTCGTTTTTGCGCAGGAGATGGCACATAGGCGAACCACAAAATTAATGGGGAGTAGGTTTGATATTACCATTGTTGCAAAAAATAAAGTTACTGCTGACCGCTATATAGATATGGCCATCCAAGAAATCACCAGAATTGAAGGGTTGATTTCTTCCTGGATTCCTAGCTCACAGACCTCAGATATTAATATAAATGCCGGGATTAAACCTGTACGGGTTGATCAAGAATTAATAGAACTTATAGAGCGATGCATCACGGTCTCCAAAATTACGGACGGTGCCTTTGATATCACCTATGCCTCCATTGATAAAGTCTGGAGATATGATGGCAGCATGAAGGAAATGCCTTCCGTAGAAGCTATAAAGAATTCCGTTGCCAAAATAGGTTATCAAAACATTGTATTGGATAAAAAAGATAATACCGTTTTTTTAAAACAAAAAGGTATGAGAATAGGTTTCGGCGCCATTGGCAAAGGATTTGCCGCCGATAAGGTGAGGAGCTTGTTAAAGGCCCAAGGGGCAACCTCCGGGATAATCAATGCCTCGGGCGACCTCACCACTTGGGGAAAACAACCCGATGGAACGGATTGGATGGTGGGCATCACCAACCCTCTAAACAAAGACAACATTTTCTCCTGGTTTCCGGTAGTCAACGCGGCAGTTGCCACATCTGGCAATTACGAAAAATACGTCACCTTGGATGGGGTGAAATACAGCCATATTATTGACCCCCGAACCGGTTACCCGTCTACAGGCATCCTAAGTGTTACTATTTTTGCCCCTAGTGCGGAATTGTGCGATGCGCTGGCTACCTCTGTTTTTATTACCGGAACAGAAACAGGACTCAATACAATAAACCAAATTAAAGGAGTAGAATGTATTATTATAGATGATAAAAATCAGATTCACAATTCCGATAATATTGAATTCAACAAAACCCAATAAGCTTATGCGACTATTAATTATACTTTTTATCGGTATGTTATCACTATCATCCTGTGTTGTAGTAAGGGAATATGACAAGGTATACCTTAATGATGAAGAAATGAGCCTGACTTCTAAAAGTTTGGAGCGGTTTGAAACCAATTTTCATATATATAGGGAAGCTGCTGCAGGGGCCAATGGCGGCAAAACAGGTGGAGGATGTGGATGTAATTAAAATAAAAATGATAAGGATAGGATTTATATTGATTTTTGGGTCGATTTCATTGGCAGGATTTTCCCAAGGAAACAACCTGGAATACGTCAAGAAAGTGTTGGAAACTCCAGAAGTGGAGCTTCTTTATAGCTATTATTCCCAGGATGGAGACAATGCGGCCGTAACCGGAGGGGAGGGAACCGAAAAGCTAACCGATATGACCCCTACCATTATTGTGAGCATCCCCATAGGAGAAGACAATGTTCTTACTTTGGATGCAGGAATATCTGCCTATACCTCGGCCTCCTCAAGTAACATTAACCCTTTTGACGGTAGCAAAACTGCTAGTCCTTGGGTGGAATCTTCAGGTGCCTCCAGAAGTGATGCCCTAACCTACTTTCACCCCACCTTTACCCATAGTTCCAAAGACCGGAACAACATCCTCAGCGGCAACATAGCGGTGTCTGCCGAATACGATTACTTTTCATTGGGTTTCGGAGGTGGCTTTACCCATCTTATGAACCAAAAAAATACGGAATTGGGAATAAGTGGACAGGTATATTTGGACACCTATAAACCACAATACCCCATAGAACTTCGTGAAGGTTTTTTCGATAACCGAATTACCGGCACAGGCACCTATTCACCCCTATTCAATGAATTTAACGACCTAAATAGAAATTCCTATTCCCTTTCCCTTAATTTCTCCCAGATTATTACCAAACGCTTCCAAGCGTCACTGTCGTTGGATTTTGTTCTACAGGATGGATTACTGTCTACTCCACACCAAAGGGTATATCTGCAGGATAGGGAAAACTTTTTTATAGAGGATTTTCAGTTGGCAGACAACGTAGAACTATTACCTACAAGCAGATTTAAATTGCCCATTGGGGGCAGGCTGTCCTACTTCCTCAATGACCTAATGATTATCCGCACTTATTTTAGGTATTACTATGACGATTGGGGCGTTACCGCTTACACCGGAAGTCTGGAAATCCCCATTAAGATATCGGATAAGTTTACGGTTTTCCCCATGTACCGTTATTATACGCAAACGGCTGCCGATTACTTTTACCCAATGGAAACGGCATTATCAAGCTATGAATACTATACCTCTGATTATGACTTGTCCGAATTTGACAGTAACCAATACGGTTTTGGTATTACTTATAAGGATATTTTTACCCAGAGCAAAGTGTGGAAATTTGGCTTAAAGAGCATTAGTTTTAGGTTTAACCAATACGAAAGAACTACCGGATTAAGTGCCAGTATATTTGAATTGGGAGCCAAATTTATTATGGATTAGTTTTACAGGTTTTGAGCATTATAATTTCATAAAATCCTCTGCCAAAATTTTTCTTAGGTAAAAAATGAGTTCCTCGGCATTCTCCTGACTAAAGACCATAGGGGGCTTTATTTTAAGAACATTGTGGTTTGGCCCATCTATGCTCATTAGGATACCGTGATCTTTCATTCGGTTGGCCAAATAGTCGGTCTGGGCAGCCAAAGGCTCCTTGTGGTCATCCACCAACTCAATTCCCAAGAAAAGTCCCTGCCCCCTAACATCACCAATAATGGGAAAGTCAAATGCCAAAGCCATGAGTTCCTTCTTCAAATAAGTCCCAACCGCCAAGGCATGTGCCTGCAGTTTTTCGCGTTTCACCACCCTAAGAACCTCGGCACCTATGGCACAGGACACGGGATTACCCCCAAAGGTGTTGAAATATTCCATTCCATTGGCAAATCTTTCCGCTGCTTCTTGGGTACAGGCCACGGCTGCCAAGGGGTGTCCGTTCCCAAGCGGTTTCCCTATGGTCACGATATCGGGTACCACCCCGTGCAATTGGAAACCCCAAAAGGTACTGCCCATACGGCCACAACCCACCTGCACCTCATCGGAAATACAGAGTCCGCCCGCTTCCCTTACGTATTGATAGGCCTTGGCCAAGAATCCCTCCGGTAATTCTATCTG